>JBOHOS010000204.1:0-18273 GCA_050731295.1 Nitrospiraceae bacterium
TGCGCGCGCAACAGGAAGAGATCGAGAAGGTCGAGGCGCTGCCCGTTGCCGATATGCGCGTCGGCGTTCGGTCATCCCACTCGGCTGCCGTGGGCGCGGAGAGCGTGCCCACTCCATCGTAACCGTAAGGAATCGTTCCATCAGCCGGATGACGTCAAGAGAGGAGACCGAGTGTCATGGCGGGTAACAGCATGTTGGTCAAAGAACTTCGTGAAAAGACAGGCGCCGGAATTTTGGATTGCCAGCATGCCTTGTCTGAAACAGGAAACGATATCGAAAAAGCCATCGAATATCTCAGGCAGAAGGGGTTGGCGGCGGCTCAAAAGAAAGCCGGGCGCGAGACCAACGAAGGCACGATCTCAGCCTATATCCATCCGGGGAATCGGATCGGGGTGCTGGTGGAAGTCAACTGTGAAACGGACTTCGTCGCCCGTAACGATGAGTTCCAAGCGTTTGTCAAAGACCTGGCCCTGCAGATTGCCGCATCGAGTCCTGCGTTCGTCAAACGAGAAGACGTTCCGGGGGATCTTCTGGAAAAAGAAAAGGCGATTTACCTCGCGCAGGCTAAGGAAATGGGCAAACCCGAGCCGGCATGGGCCAAGATCGTGCAAGGCAAGCTGGAAAAGTTCTATCAAGAAAGTTGCCTTCTCGAACAGGTGTTCATTAAGGATCCCACGGTCACGATCAAAGATTTGATCGCCCAGAAGATCGCGAAGATCGGCGAGAACATCGGGGTGCGGCGGTTTACGCGCTATCAATTAGGACAAGAATGAGCACCTGGGAAAGAGAGGTCCTTGGCAAAGAGCCTGTCATGGCAGGCTTAGGGCGGGCGGGGTGATATGACGCTCAGGGCGGGCGGGTGAGATAGCGAATGCCGTGCCGTCTGGGGGTGGGTGAGTGAAAACCGAGTCCAAATACCGTCGCATCCTCCTGAAGATCAGCGGAGAACTCTTAGCCGGGGATCAAGGTTACGGTATCCATCCGAAAGTCTTGGACAGCGTTGCGAACGAAATTCGGTCGGTCGTGGCGATCGACGTGGAAATCGCGGTCGTCATCGGCGGCGGCAACATTTTTCGCGGCATTGCCGCCAGCGCCGATGGGATGGAACGAGCCTCGGCGGACTACATGGGGATGCTGGCGACCATGCTGAACGCCCTCGCGCTTCAGAACGCCCTCGAGCGAAAAAATATCACCACACGTGTGCAATCGGCGATCGAAATGCGTCAACTCGCCGAGGGCTATATCCGCCGTCGCGCCATCCGCCATCTGGAAAAGAAACGTGTGGTTATTTTCGCGGCCGGGACCGGTAACCCCTACTTCTCCACCGATACGGCAGCGGTCCTGCGGGCGATGGAGATCGGTGCGCAGGTTATCTTGAAGGGGACGAAGGTCAACGGTATTTACGACGCCGATCCGATGACCCATCCGTCCGCGAAAATGTACTCCGAAATGCCCTTTCTTTCCATTCTGAACCAAAGCCTCAAGGTCATGGACTCGACCGCGATCACGCTCTGCATGGATAATCATTTACCGCTTATCGTGTTTAATTTAAAAGAATCCGGCAATCTGCAGCGGGTGGTCGGAGGAGAAAAGATCGGCACGCTGGTCACAACCGCGTCTCAGTGAATGCCGCATGTTTATATGAGCGCCACCAAACAGAAAATCACCGACCGCATGGAAGCGGCGGTGGAGCATCTCAAACGAGATCTCGCCAGCTTGCGGACCGGGCGCGCGTCCGCCGCCCTCTTCGACAGCATCAAAGTGGATTATTATGGAACTCCCACACCTCTCAAACAGGTCGCGAACATCGGCGTTCCCGAAAGCCGCCTGATCACCGTTCAGCCGTGGGAGCCGCCGCTCATCAAGGAAATCGAGAAAGCCGTGCTGGCGTCCGGCCTCGGATTGACACCCTCGAATGACGGGAAAGTGATCAGAATTCCTGTGCCGCCGCTGAGCGAAGAGCGGCGCAAAGAATTGATCAAACTTTGCAAGAAGCACGGCGAGGACACGAAAGTCCACGTTCGCACGATTCGTCGAGAGGGCAACGAGGAGCTCAAACACCTTCAGAAAGATTCCAAGCTCACCGAGGATGAATTGCGCAAATCCGAAACCGAGATTCAAAAGCTGACCGATCAGTACGTGCAAAAGGTGGATCAGATTCTCAAGAAGAAGGAGGAGGAGATCTTGGAAATCTGACGTCTCCTCCACACAAACCCGATTCTGACTTCCAGCCATTTCCCGCCGGCCTCTCTCTCCTCCACACTCGCGACCATTGATCTGTCCGCCCTCGCGCACAATCTCGACCAGATTCGCCTGCGCATCGCCAAAACCTGCGAGGTGCTCGCGGTCGTGAAGGCGGATGCCTACGGCCACGGGGCCGTCGGAATCGCAGGCGCACTCGAAACGATGGGCGTCGCCCGGTTCGCCGTGGCGACCTTGCAGGAAGGTATCACGTTGCGCGAGGCCGGTGTCCGCGGCGCTATTCTGATTATGGGCGCGTGGCCGTGTGAGCATAGCGCCGAGGTCGTGAGTCATCGACTGACCCCGGTCATCTATGAGACCGATGTCGCCGAGCGGTTCGCTCGACTCGTGTCCTCCGGCGCCCAACCCTATCCTGTACACGTCAAAATCGACACCGGGATGGCCCGCCTGGGACTGTCACCCGAGCAGGCTCTCGCCTTGTTCGATGCCCCACCCTTTCAGGGTCCGCTCCGGCTGGAAGGCCTGATGACCCATCTGGCCGATGCGGACAATGTCGATCCCGACTATACCCACATGCAGGTCGCACGCTTTCAAAAACTAGTTGATCACATCACGACCGGCGGCCTGCGAATTCCGCTCATTCATGCTTCCAACAGCGCGGCGATCCTCTTTCATCCATCGGCCCACTTCACGGCGGTGCGACCAGGCATCGTGCTGTACGGCTATCACGCCGGGGGGCCCGGCCGGGCCATGCCTGAGCTTCAACCGGTGCTCAGCCTCACCACGAAAGTCGCCCAGATCCGCGCGCTCCCGGCCGGTCAACGTATCAGTTACAACGGCCAATTCACGACCACACGTCCTTCACGTATCGCTGTCCTGCCGGTCGGGTATGCCGACGGGTATAACCGTCTGCTCTCCAATCGCGGCGAAGTGTTGATTCAAGGGCGGCGATCTCCGGTTGTCGGGCGGATTTGCATGGACATGACGATGGTGGATGTGACCGATAGTCCGGACGTGAGGCCGGGTGACGACGCGGTCCTCATCGGCCGGCAAGGAGCAGAACGAATATCGGCTGCCGACCTGGCGACATGGCTGGATACGATCCCCTACGAAGTGCTCTGCGGGATCGGCCCTCGCGTTCCGCGCGTCTATCGGTAGAGGCCGTCCTGACTCTGTTCATTGTCCGCTGCCCCGGAGTCACTTATAATGATTTCTGAAGCAAAGCCGCGGAGGTGGACCATGATGCCCCGGCCTGTGCAACTGAAGGACAAACTAATCGGTTACGTCCTTGTGGTGGAGGAATTCACCATCCTCTGCGCCCAAGCGATCGCCGGTCTCGTTCGCTCCCGGCGGTATGCTCGTGAAATGATCATTCAGATCGACCGGATCGGTGTCGGCTCGCTCTTCATCGTAGTGCTGACCGGCATGTTCACCGGTATGGTGTTGGCGCTGCAGGGAGCCGCGCAACTGGAGCCCTATGGAGCCACCATCTATGTGTCGCGCCTCATCAGCACCTCGGTGGTGCGGGAACTCGGCCCGGTGCTCGCGGCATTAATGATCGCCGGGCGGGTCGGAACGGGCATCGCCTCCGAAATTTCGTCGATGAAGGTCACCGAGCAAATCGACGCGCTCCTGGCGGAAGGCAGCGACCCGATCCAGAAACTGGTCACGACGCGCTTAGCGGCCTGTATCCTGATGATTCCGATTCTGACCATTATTGCCGACGGGATTGCGATGTTCGGGGGCTGGCTCGTCGCCCGGCTCTACCTCAGCATCGATTCCTATTTCTATTGGACCTGGGCCTTCGAGGCGCTGCGTTTGCGAGATCTCGTGGTTGGATTGGTCAAGCCTACCGTGTTCGGGTTCATCATTGCGATGATCGGCTGTTATGTGGGATTTCGCACCAGGGGAGGAACGGTGGGCGTCGGCGTCTCAACCACGCAGTCTATGGTGTCCTCTTCGATCTTGATCTTGGGCAGCGACTTTTTGCTGACCAAGCTCTTCATGGCGTTTCCGTAACCGAAAGGCGAAGGAATGATCGTCTTGAACGGTGTGGACCTCACCCTCGGCGACCGGCAGGTCCTCAAGAGTATCTCGTTTCATGTGAAGACCGGCGAGACCATGGTGATTCTGGGCGGCAGCGGGTCCGGCAAGACGACGATCCTGCGGCTGATCCTCGGGCTCCATCGTCCCGACAGCGGCTTGGTGCGCATCGACGGCCAAGAAATCAGCCATCTTCGTGAACAGGATCTTCCGAGAGTCCGACAACACATGGCCATGGTCTTCCAGAACGCCGCGCTGTTCGATTCCTTGACGGTGCGAGAAAATGTCGGCTATCGGTTGTGGGAGCACGGACAGTTGCCCGACGAGGCGATCAACCGGATCGTCGAGGAAAGCCTTCGCTTTGTCAGCCTGCAGGACATCATCGACAAGATGCCGGCTGAACTCAGCGGAGGTATGAGAAAGCGAGTCGGAATCGCGCGCGCCCTCGCCAGCGGCGCAAAAATACTGCTGTACGATGAGCCCACCGCCGGGTTAGACCCGATCAACACCTGCATGATCAGCCGCCTCATTTCTCGCCTCAAGCTGAAAGGCGTCACACAAGTGATGGTCACGCATGACCTCGACACCGCCGCGCGGGTGGCGGATCGGATCATCATGATCGATCACGGGCAGATTATCTTTGAAGGCACGCCGAAGGACTTGCAACAAAGCGCCCATCCGGCTGTCCGTGGATTTCTGGATCCCATTGCCCTCGGATGCGATGAAGAGCTGTTTCGAAGACCGGCCACCCAGGTGGACTAATCGGCCTAACTCCGTGAGGCCAAAGGCGGGAGCGATGCCATGCCGCAACCATCCCAATTGAAATGGTCCAAGGTTAAAATCGGCCTCGTCGTCGTGGTCGCGTTGGTCATGCTGACCCTCATGATTATGAATCTGGAGGAAGGCATGGGGCTCATTTCGCGCCAGACGCGCTATCGCGCCGTGGTGGAGCACACCCAAGGCTTGAAGATCGGAGGGCCGGTCCGCCTGAACGGCGTGGACGTCGGTAACGTGCGGGAGATCGGCATCGCCCAAGACGAGCCCAAAGTGGAGATTATATTTTCGGTCGCCACTCATGTCGCGCCCCATATTCGAGAGGATGCGACGGTCAGTATCCGCGCGTTGGGGCTCTTGGGCGACAAATTCCTCGATATTCTGCCCGGCACCGCTTCAAAGCCTCCCATGCTTCCGGGAGGACTCCTGATGGGGAAATCGGAACCGGATGTGAGCGGCCTGGCCTCCGACGCCAGCGCGACTATGGGGAATCTCAATGCCGCTATCCAGGACGTTCAACGTCTGCTGGTCGGCCTAGCTCAGGGCCAGGGCACAGCCGGCAAATTGATGACCGATCCCGGCCTGTATGACCGTTCACAGCAAGTCCTGGAAAAGCTTGATCTGGCATCGGACAAGAGCCTCAATCTCCTGACGAAAGTGGAACGCGGAGAAGGGACGATCGGACAGTTGGTGACGGATAAAGAGATCTATGCGCGCGCCAACCGAGCGCTCAAAGAACTCACCGATCTCACGAGCCGGCTCAATAATCAGAACGGGACCTTGATACGATTAACGGACCCCCTCCTCTATAGCCGGCTGGAGAAACTCACGAGCCGCGGCGAGCTTCTGTTGACCAAGGTCGAGAGCGGCGAAGGGACAATCGGCAAATTGGTGAGCCGCGACGAGCTGTACTCGCGCGTGGATAAGCTGCTCACCGAGGTCGAAGATCTGGTTGCCGACGTCAAAAAGCATCCGACGAAGTATTTTAAGTTTTCCGTGTTCTAAGGGTTTTGGGGCTTACGTCTTCAACTTCCGCTTGAGCCGCTTTTCCACACTGGCGGTTTTCCCGGTCAACCGTCCCTGATGGCCCTTCCGATAATCGAGCTTGATGGTGCAGGAAACCCGGTTGCAGTCCTTTTGCATGCGAAGAAAACACTGTCGAACGACGTCGAATACCTCGTCCCACTCCCCTTCCAGGACGGTCCCCATCGGGTTCAACCGATACTCCACACCGCTCTTGTCGATGATATCCAATGACCGCGACACATATTTCCCGACGCTCTCGCCTTTTCCCAATGGGGACATGCTGAACTCCAGGAGCACCATATTACCCCTTGTCTTTCTTGGCTTGTTCTTCGACCCAGACTTTTGGATATTGAATGGCGCCGATCAGTTTGAATCCATCCACGGCTTCGCGTAACTGAGTGCGTCGCTGTTCCGCATCCGGTTCGGCCTTCTGGACATCTTCTCGGAGTTGCCCTAGCCACTCAAGGAACACCGACACATCTTCTTTGAAGACCTCTTCGAGATCCTGCCGCAGACGACTGGCCAAGGCAGGCGCCACGCCGCTCGTGCTGATCGCCACCCGCAGATGTCCTCGGCTGACAAGCGCCGGCATCATGACCGTCGAGTAGTCCGGTTGGTCCGTGGAGCAGAGAAGGAATCGCTCTTTAAGAGCCAACTCAAACAGCGAGCGCGCATAGGCCTCGTCTCCCCGCACGGTATTGATCACCAGCATGACTCCATCCGCGTCCGTCGCCCTGAATAAGCGGCCGCGATGAATGACTTTGGCCGAAGCGGTCAACTTGCGAAGCGTATCATTCAAGGACGGGCTGATGACCGTCACCTTGGCGCCCGCGCCAAGCAGACGCTGGACCTTGTCTGCCGCTTCGTCGTCGCCTCCCAGGACCACGCAGGGGCGACCTTTCACATCGAGGGACATTTGAAATCCGGGATTCGCAGGCATCGTTTCTCCTTATCGGTGAGCGTGAGGCGGTATCATACTGCAGCGACCTGCCGCACGTAAACCGGTCCTCCCATTTTCGTCACGACCTGGTTATAATGCCCGCCGGCGCAACGGCACACGGTGTTGATCTTTCCGGAAAGGAACATCATGTCACAGCAGACTCTGCGAACGCTCGGTCTCGCATCCGGCATCATCGTACTGGCGGGCATCGCCGCCTGGATGGGACTCGCGCATGGCTGCGAGAAGTCAGCCGGCAGCGGGGTGATTGCGGGACACGTGACCATTGATCCACAGTTGGCAGGAAAGGTCGGCCCGACGGATGTGCTGTTCATCATCGTGCGCCGCCCACAGGGAGCGCCGAGGCCGGTCGCGGTCAAGCGCGTCGACGGGCCTTCGTTTCCAGTCGCGTTTGAAATTACCAACAAGGATGTCATGGTGGAAGGAACGGAACTGAGGGGAATGGTGGATGTCGTCGCGCGGATCGACAAGGATGGTCGCGCCGGCCCTCCTCAGGCCGGCGATCTCGAAGGACAGTTCGACAAGAACCCGACATTACCCGGCGCACGAGATATCGAGATCGTCATCAATAAATCCTATTAGCCTGCCGAAGTTTTGAGTTTTTAAGTCTTGAGTGCTGAGTTAACTAAGAACACAACTCAACACCTCTGTAAGCCCCTACCGTTCAGGAAAGTCCGCATCAAGCTCCATATTCCAGTACAAATAGTCGCGCCAGCTCTCAGGGGCATTCCGTATCCCGATGGTGATGGTGATCACCGGATTCCACCGCGGCTTGACCGGCCTCCGGATCAAACGCATGCTGGCTTCTTCCGGGGTGCGTCCGCTCTTGCGATTATTGCAGCGCCAACACGCCGTGACGATATTTTCCCATGTCTTTCTGCCGCCTTTGGCGATGGGAACAACGTGGTCAAAGGTCAAATCCTCGGTCTTGAATCTCTGGCTGCAATACTGACACGTATAGCCATCCCTGGTGAAGATATTGATACGCGAAAATTTGACCGCTCGGTGGCTGTCTTTCAACCGCACCATCTTGAGCAATCGCATGACCGCCGGCAGCTTGATGGAAATCGACACACCTTGGATATCGCGATCATAGACCTCGAGGACCTCCACCTTTCCCTGCCATAACAAGGTGATCGCTTTCTGCCAGTGAACGACACGCAACGGCTCGTAAGTCGAGTTCAAGAGTAACGTCAGTTCCATATCCCCCTCTGTGAAAAAGCCACAGTCGGCTGCCTGAAACCGAACGCGATTGCCAGTAGATATGCCATATTCATGCTGTGAAATCAAGACGTTCGCGCACCGACCCGGAACAGCAGACTTGCAGCTAGACCTTCGATCACAGTACAGTACGGCGTTGATCGCTCAGTTTTTTTTGGCTCCTGCCCAATGAAAATGAGACCGGTGTCCACACTCTCAGACCTGCAGCCAGGAACCTGTCGATCAGTCGAGATGGACGGGATCAGCGTGGCGTTATGCAACGTGGGGGGAACGATTTATGCGTTAGACAACACCTGCCCGCACGCCGGCGGTCCCTTAGGTGAAGGGACCCTCCATGGCGAGTTGGTTGAATGCCCCTGGCACGGCTGGCGGTATAACGTTCGCACCGGAGAAAGACCGGAAAACCCGGATTTCAAAGTCGCCTGCTTTCCGGTGCAGATGGACGGAAATATTATCCTGGTCTCGGTCCCGGAACCGTAACTCGTGGATCGAGGGAAAAACGAGACGGGAACCCTAACGGCTTTTCTTCACCTCTCTTTATCGGCATCAAGTCCGATGCCGCCACAGTGAGCGGAATGATCATCCTTTTTGCGGCATTCACTTTCCACAGATACTCTCGCTCAAACCAACCCTTCGTAATCTTCTCACGAATCCACACCCGGACAAGGTACGTACCCTCCGATTCTCGCTCGACCGTCCATTCGCCGAGTCTGACACCTTGACCTCGATCCGCCAAAGTCTTGACCCGATCCGTGACCGCTTGCCGGATCGTCGGGGCATGTTCAGCCCGATGCGTCTGGACGAGAGCCATGGCCTCGGCAGCGAGGGGGTCCGACATAGGATTGAGCGTCGGCGGTTTGAGCATCCAATACGCCAACCCGCCCACGACAAGAAGCCCGGCAAAAACCGCGTGAATGAGGGTGCTCCAAGAAGGAGAACCGGAAGACGCAGATTCGAGAGGCTCAGACATGGAAGGAACTAGCGCACCGAGGCCCCACCGCTGAAACTCGAGCGACCCGTGCCACAGCAGACCCCGGCTCCCGTGGAGCGAGGGACGCTGAAGACACTTTGCGCTGCCTGCTGGAGAGAGTGCCGTTCACGCACGACTTGATCATAGACAGCATTGCCAGAGGAGATGGCACTCCCGTATGCTGAGACCCCTGCCCTGTGGCGATTCGGCATCCCATGGTTTTTCAAGGTGCCCCTCGCAAGCTGAAGAAGAGCGGCATTGAACCCGTCCGTCGGAGACGCACGGCCTGGTCTCCACCAAAATCCAGAGACATAACGAGAACTGAGCAACAGTGGAGCCTGTAGAGGCACCCAGACATAATCGGATTGGAATGACTGTTCAGGCTGATCGAGTAAAACATCCGGCGCATCGATGTCTGCCGGATCAACAGACGAAAGCTCAGCGTATGCCGCTGACTCCGGCATGCGAGGTTGAGCCCGTCCGATAAGACCTTCTGTCCCAACCATGTTGCGCTGCGGAGAAGGTGGTGAAGACGCGCGATCCGGATAGCGATAGATGGCCACGGCGCTCCGTTCATCCGCGGGCGGAATCCGGCTGGGGTCGTCTGTGAGAACCGCTGTGCCGGAAGGCTCGATCCAACTGTAGAATTCGGCTGCACCGGCAGGACTCACGCTGGTTATCCAGACAAGGAGGACGGCAATACAAAAGCCCGCATCGCCCCCTCTTTGACTCCCCAGTCTACATATAGGTTCCAGCATGTGAAAATGATAATCCCGACCAAGAATCGAAGTCAATGATCCGACTTCTTGGATACGCATGCCTCCGTAGACTTGACAATGCGACGAGTCGATGTGGTACAACTACCCGGTTCTCGCCGGATAGTATTAAATTACGAGGCCTTAGATCTATGAACTTTTTCTTCTACGCCGACAATTTGAACCCTACCCAATTGAACAGGCGGGCGCCCGAACACAAGTTCGTGAGCAAAGCGTACCTTCCTGACCACACCATTCAATTCTGCCGTTGGTCATCACAATGGCGGTGCGGTCTCGCCAGTGTCGTTCCATCGCCCGGTGAACGCGTCTGGGGCATCGTCGTGGACGTGACGGAGGAGGACATTAAATCGTTAGACACGTTCGAAGAGGAAGTGCCGCAAGGCGCGTTCCGCCATGTGCAGGTGACCGTGGTGGGGGAAGACAACGATAAGCAGTTGGTCACAACTCATATCGCCGCGCCGATCGGAAAATTTAAGCCCAAGGAACATTACCTCGACTGGATCATCAAAGGCGTCAAGCACTGGAAACTGTCGGATGAATGCCTCGATCTCTGGAAGTCGTTCACACCGAAGTAGGCCGTAACGACTGCCGATTTTGAATTGCACATTTAAAATTTCACATTGAGGTCAGCATGCCGAAACCAACATATCACATCATCGTCTGTACCAACTCCCGACCACCCGGTCATCCGAAACCTTCATGCGGTACGGCCAGCTCTCCAGGGATTTTGATGGCATTTAATATGGGAATCATGGAACGGGGCTATCAGCCGGGACAGGTCCTTGTGACCGGTTCGGCCTGTCTGGGGCCGTGCGAGCAAGGTCCGACTGTCGTGGTCTATCCCGATGCCACTTGGTATGCACAAGTCAAAGAGTCTGATGTCCCCGCCATCTTAGATGAGCATATCGGCAAGGGTCAGCCGGTGGAACGACTCAAGCCCAATTCCGTGTGGGGTTAGCCGGGTGCCCGACCGCGATCTTCACGCTGCACCGCCGGCGCATCACGAACATAAGAAGCACGCGCCTCAGCAGGTCGGATGCGCCGTCATTACCTGCAGCGATACCCGGACCGCTGAGACAGACACCAGCGGCCAGCTCATGCAGCGCTTGCTGAAAGAGCACGGCCATACAGTCTCCGCCTATCATCTTGTCAAAGACGAGCCCGCAGAAATCAGGCGCCTGATCGACAAAGCGTCTGAGAACGATGCCGTCCAGGCGATTCTCATCAACGGCGGAACCGGCATCTCCCGTCGGGATTCGACCTTCGAAGCGGTAGACGGATTGCTCGAAAAGCGGCTGGAGGGATTCGGAGAAATTTTCCGGTATCTGACCTATCAAGACATCGGCTCGCCTGCCATCATGAGCCGCGCCACGGCAGGGAGCTTTCGCGGGCGGATCATCATTTCCACGCCGGGCTCCGAAGGCGCGGTCCGTTTAGCCATGGAAAAACTCATCATCCCCGAACTGGCGCATATGGTCCAACAGCTCACGAAGTGAAGGTTGAGGTGAAGGCTGAGGGCTGAGGAACAGTGAGGTCGTAAATAAGTGGTCTCATTCCCACCTTAACCTCAAGCTTAACCTGTCCCTAGTCCTGCGCAATCTTCGGCTCCGACACGCTTTTAAAGTACACCAAAAGATCGCGGACGGAGACGATTCCGGTGAGCTTGCCCTGCTCGGTCACACCCAGGTGGCGCACACTCAAATCGCCCATCATATCGTGGGCGTCTTGAACCGTTCGTACCGCATCGATCGTGGCGATCGGACTCGTCATAATTGTTTCGACCGCGGTCTTGCCGATGTCCACGCCCTCCGCCACCCCCCGCCGCACGACATCCGTATCCGTGACGATTCCGATGAAGTTCTCGCCTTTTTCCACAAACAGCGCGCTCACGCGTTCGTCGCGCATTCGGGAGGCCGCCGCTTTGATTGAGGCGTTATGAGCAATCATCTTGAGTTTTTTTCGCATCACCTGAGCCAGTGTGGACATCCGCAATCTCCTTCTTCAGTAGAGGCCGGCTGCACACTGTTTGTTCGCCATCCGTGTGTCCGGTCCGGCATTCTTTCATCTAAAACGTGAGCGTCCCTTCAATGACCATGACCGCCTGCCCGCCCACTTTCACGGCTTGAATCGCATCGTCATCCGATTCGACCTGAATCAAGATGCGTGACGGCCGGTCAAGCTCATAGCCTTGTTCGGCGATGATCTCGGTCTTGGGCGCAACCTGCACGACCCCGTTCTGGACCAGATAGGCTCCCAAGGCCCCGCTCGCGCTCCCGGTTGCGGGGTCTTCCGTCACACCGATGGGTGAGGCGAACATCCGCGTATGGACCGCCGAAATCTCCTCGACCGTCACCGTCGTAAACACCATAATGCCGTTGGTTCCATGGCGGGCGCACAGCTCATTGATGGCCGTCGCGTTCGGCACGATCGACTTCACGGCCGTCAAAGTTCGAACGGGAACAATCAGTACCGGCAGCCCGGTTGAGACGATTTCGATCGGCCACTTGGTTCCCGTGACCGCTCCCTTCGAAAGCCCCAGGGCATTGGCCACTTCGAAAATATCTTTCACTGCAGTGATCGCACCGAGAAATTCCGGCTTCGGTTGGGACATAACCACGCGCAGGATCTCGCCCTTACGCACGTGCAGTTCCACCGGGAACAGACCGATATTGCATTCATACGTGATGCGCGTGATCGGCTCCTCCAGAGCTAGTTGCTTGAGTTTGCCGAGGACGAAACACGCCCCCAACACCGGATGACCGGCGAACGGAATCTCCTGCGTGGGCGTAAAAATCCGCATTCTGACCGCAGCGGCGGGATCGGTCGGCGGAAGCACGAATACCGTCTCGGAGAGATTCATCTCCCTGGCGATCTTCTGAAGCTCCAGATCGCCGAGGTCGATTGCGCCAGGCACGACCGCCACGGGATTACCCGCAAACGGTAAATCAGTAAACACATCGGCCTGATAGAATTTGAGTCTACGGGGCTCGACAGTCATGCGTCTCAGCTACTGTAGGGCAGTGTGAAACCGATTGTCAAACAGTCGAGCTACAACAACAGAGGCACATACGACCGCAATGTGACTCTGGCAGCGAACAAGGCCTCGGCAAAAATCTCGGCTTGACACGTTTTTGTCACGGCAATATCCTAACCCCTCTTGGTGACTTCTTAGTGAGAAGGCGGAGCATGGCACAGCAAGTAGAAATCAACATCCGGCCGATCTTTTCCACACCTTTCCTGGTATTTCCCATCCCGGGATGCGAGCGTATCAATCAAGAGCTTCGCCATGCAATCCTTCAACGAGAGGCTTCGGCTCCCACTCATATGGACCGCGAGGTGGTCGGCTGGTCGTCTCCTCACGATCTGTCTATTCTTGAGTGGGCGGGACACGCGTTGAAGGGATTATTTGAGTTCATCATTGAGGTGGCCGCTCAAGCCACTGAATTTTCCGAGCAGGCGGCTCATCACAACATCACTCGTCCGCGTTGGCGGGTCGCCGAGATCTGGGCGAACGTGCAACGAAAAGGGGGCAGCAATGCGGCCCACGCTCATCCCGGCACCTTTTGGTCTGGCGTCTATTATGTCGATGTGGGGGACATCTCCTCAGACAGCCCTTGCGGAGGAGACCTCCAGCTTCTCGATCCGCGCGGTTGTCTACCGAAGATGCTAGCCCCTTATCTGCGTTACGCCATGCCGGAATTGCGCGACGCCGGCGCCAGCATTTCTTTTCATCCTGAGGCCGGGCAGTGCGTGATGTTTCCCGGGTGGCTATCTCATGCGGTCGCCACTTACACCGGGAACGCACCGCGCATCAGCGTGGCGTTCAACCTAGACCCCCTGATTCAGAAGTAACACGTTACAGTAAAAAAACAATCGTGCCGGGAGAGACGGCTTTCGCGTCGCTATGCCTTGACACCATTTATCCGGGGTGCGGAAGGTCAGCAATAAGGGCAGGCGCATGATTAAGCGGGAATGGGGAGCGCTTCGTACGATTGCGCTAGTGGATTCTTCACATAGTCTTCAATGTAATTCTTGAGCAGTCCGTTTCGATAAAGACGCTGGTTGGCGAACTTCGTATCGATCTTGTGAAGGACCTTGACCTTTACGCCGGTCTTTCGCATAAAGTCCTCAAGCGTCACGCCCGCGATATCCATATAAAGACCACGGCCGGACTGCATGACGCACTTCGGAATATAAATCATCTTTTCAGTGGTAAGGCGTCGGGCGATATCATCGAAGGTGAGCAGGACCGTGCAATCTGAATCGCCGCCGAGCGTGGTGTTGGGAACAGACAAGAACCGGGCGCGATTCTTACGATACATTGTCAGGATCTTATGCGCACTGTGCGCCATCACCGCCGTGTCCCTCTTCTCCAATTCCAGCGAGTCGAAGAGACTGACGATGCGCTTGCGGTTCAGAAAAGCGGTAATAGGCGCCTCCGTGTGGATAGTCGTCATATTAGGAAGGCCGGCATCGTAGATCCGCTCTGCTTCCTGCGGCAAGAACTTTCTTCCTTGCCGCATCAACGCAGCCGTCTCCTCTTTGATTCCACGGACCGGCGTCAGGCAGCCCATCCACAGCACGCATTTTTGATTGATGCGGGAAATCGCGATTGCGTCCTCGGACATGGTCCGCTCATCGAACGCGTAAAAATTCGCCGACGAGACCGCCGGACCGTCCAGCACCTTCAAGAGATGCTTGACGGCGGGCGCGTGCGGCATCAGTCGCTGCCGATACTCCCCGAGCGTGATGACTGATAATTCAAAATTGATCCGGCCGGGATATTGCGAGGCCAACTGATGAATCTTGGGCACATGAACGAATCCCACGGTAAAAAACGACAGGTTCTTGTCCGTGTACTTGAGGAAATCCTCCACCCACTCCATCGCCTTCGGATGCAGGAACAGATCGGTCCATTCCATGTACTCGTTTCCGCCCAAGCACCAGAATTGGAGCGGATCGGTTGGTTTGTTGTTGAGATAGTCGAGGATGAACTCCCAATCTTCCTGGGTCGTCTTGGGCGGATCGAGCGTCTCCCGATACGAATGATCCAATTCATAACAGAACTCGCACTTGACCGGGCAGGCCTTCCCCAGGCTAATGGGAATCTTTCCCGCATCCAGCTCGCGACGCAGGACCTCACGATAATCCTTGCCTTTGAGAACCGGCGTCGCCTGCAGCATCGGGAGTGAGAGACTCATCGGCTTATCCTGCGTGATTGACAGCCGGCAAACTCGTTTGCCACACTGAGATCATGAATGAACACGCCATACAGCGGGAAGACATCGAACGGGCCTTAGAAACTTTTGGTCTGACGCCACCCTTCAGCCGCGCCCATCTGGATGAGAAGCGACGTGAGCTCCTGGCGATGTGGCATCCGCATCGTTATGCCAACCTAACGAATAACCCACGTAAATACATGCAGATGTACAAGAAAGGTGAAGTCATGACAAAGGAAATTCAACAGGCTTATGAACGGCTAGTCATGTGGCTTGAAGCCCAGACCGGCCCCCCTAGGCAGGATCAAGAAACCGCGTGACTCACGACTCTCGCCATCGACGGTTCACCTTCCTTTGATTCCGCATCTCCCCTCGCCACAGGCCACGTGACCAAGCCTGCGACGCTGTCCGCCGACCGAGCGGCCTCCCCATCCTTCTGCGTCGCGTAAATCTGCGGCAACCGATTCGTCCCGTATTTCGAAATGTACAGGAAGACATGCTCCCGTGCATTGACCCGCACCGCCCACGGCTCAAAATCGTTCTGATAGAACTCTTCGCACAGTTGCATGGCCTCCAGACACGTCACGCCTCCCGGTTCATCCAGCGTGTAATAGTAATCGAGCGGCAGGTCGTACTCTTCCTGCTTGTGAATGGTGATCCCGAATCTCTCGGGATTCCGGACCATCGGGGTGTGCCGATAGGCGACGAAGTAGAACAGCTCCACCGAATGAACGTTGGCCTTGTTGTCCAGGAGGAATTGCCGGGTTTCCTCCGCTTCCTCGCGAGTCTCGCCGGGAAATCCGTAAAACGCCATGACATGGTTCCAGATTCCGGCCTGCGCCGCCAAGCGGAGATTGTTCTCGATGACGGCTTTCTTCACATGCTTGTCCATCAGATTGAGCACCCGCTCGTTGGCCGACTCCATGCCATAGTACAGGGTGCAGCACCCCGATTCTTTGGCGAGGCGCCAAATCTCGGGATCCTGGAGCGTCTCCTCGAATCGGATGAGCGTCGTCCATTTGATCTCCACCTTCTGCTCCACCAACAGTTGTGTCACTTTCTTCAGCAGCGCCGGCGGATAGGATTCATCGGCAAACAGGAAATGCTCGGCCTGATATTTGTCCTTCAGTGCTTTGACCTGCCGAACCACTTCATGCGCCGGCATGCCGCGATACTGATCGAAGTAGCCTTGTCCGTGATCGCAGAAGGTGCACCGCCCCCAATAACAGCCTCGGGTGGCGAGATAGGGAAGAATTCGAACCGGAACGAAATAGCTGTCCAACGGGAACCCGTCGAAATCGGGCAGCGGCAGGGCCGTGGTCTTTTCGGTATAGATTTCCTTGTTGACGTGAATCCCCGCCTGGTCGCGATGGATCAGGTTGGGAACCGCCGATAGCTCCCGCTGGCCGGCGAGCGCTTCAAGGAGCCAGAGTAGCGCATGTTCCCCTTCGTACATGATCGCGCTGTCGAACACGTCTGTGAACAACCGCTCGTGCGTGTGAAACTCTTCCTGAAGTCGCGTGATGATGTTGCCGCCGACCGTAATGTGAATGTGCGGAAAGGCTTCTTTGATCATGCGGCAGAACGTGAGCCCGGCCATGAGTTGCATCTGGGTCCCGATCGACACTCCCACGACAGCAGGGCCTTCCTTACTGATCAAGGGAAGAACCAATTGCCGGCAGACGTCTCGATACACATTCACCTGTTCATCTTCCAGGCAGGCGAACACCTCACGTGAGACGCCCGGGCGGTAGCCCAGATTGCTCTCCATCGGATAAAAGACGAGCGAGGCGGGATAATAGGCGGCCGAGATGTACTGCATGACTTCCCGGAACGTATTGAGCGCCCACTCCAGCTTGTCGGCGTCGTAAAACTCTTCCCCGCGGGTAATGCGCTTCGCGGATTCCGCCCGTTCACTCAGATCGAAGACATCGATGGCGGCTTTGTCTGCGAGGCAGGTCCTCTGGTCCACCTCCTGGTCGGTCAGCAATCCGGCGGCCTCCTTCGCCTCGAGCGCGCGAAGTTGCATGGCCATGCGCGCCTTGACCAGAATGAGAAATCCGCTGCTGAAGAACAGGTCGTACATCTCAATATTGATGTCCCGCTGAATGACCTCATGGCCGTGTTGCCGCAACACCGCCGTCAGGCTGGGCAACGCCAAATACGGAGCGGTGGGCACCCACTCGGGCGGGAATAGGAGTAGGGTTTTCAACTTGCGCCCGTGCTGATCCGGCTTCGCTTGCGGTGCGGCGCCGTCGATATGAATCAATACGTCCGACATGCTCAACAGACTTTCTCGGTTACCGTTCTCACTCGCTCTGTTTCATCCAAGCGCGGCTGGAACTGCAAGGCCGGCAATCGATTGGTACCGAAGCGGGCCACGTAGAGAAAGATATACTCACGAATAAAAATCTTCAGGTCCCAACCGGAATAGTGATTGCGCTCGAATTCTTCAAAGACCCGCTCCGCCTCCTCGACGCTCAATCCCTCCCGGACCGTGAAGTAATAATCGAGCGCCAGATCCCATGCAGGATTCTTATAGGCCGTCACACCGAACTTGTCCGGATTTTTCGCGACCGGCGTGTGCTTGCTCAGATCGAATGTGCCGAAGCCGATCGAATGGATCCGTTCTCTATTCTCTTCAAGGAACCGGATCGAGTCGAGCGCATCTTCACGTCGTTCGCCCGGAAAGCCGAAGAAGCCCATCACATGGTTCCAGATGCCGACGTTGGCGGACAGATCCAGACTGCGCTGGATAACGTCGGTCGTCGTCGCCTTGTCCATCAGCTTCAACACCCGCTCATTGCCCGATTCATAACCGAAATGCAGGTACTTGCAGCCTGATGTGGCGGCATCGTCCCAGACCGGCTGCTCGAGCAGGCTCTTTTCAAAGCGCATGTGGGTCGTCCACGCAATGTCCATGTCGGTCTCAACCAGCTTGCGCGTGAGCTTGCGAAACAGAGCCGGCGGATAGGATTCATCGGTGAAGTGAAAATGCCGTGTCTGGTACTTGGTTTTCAGTCCCCTGATTTCTTCGATGATCTCGTCGATTTTTTTGGTCCGATACCCGGCCGTATACCCTTC
>JBOHOS010000205.1:0-4360 GCA_050731295.1 Nitrospiraceae bacterium
CCTGCGGCCCGCGGGAGACGGCTCGAGTGAGCGGATCGATCGCTTTCCGGCATTGGCCCGCACGAGCCCAGGCTTCCCCGCTTCGAAATAAGGCGCGCGTGACGAGCAGGGTGTCCGGCACGGTCTCGGGGATGGTTTCAAACACCGCCGCCGCGAGTGAGGCATCCCCCGCCTTGAGCAGCGCCTCTCCCGTCCAGAAACGAATATACTCCTCCAAAAGAGGCCAATCCCGTTGCGCGAGTTTGAAAAGACGGACGGCTTCCGCCGGATCAGGCCCGATGAGGAGGATTCCCGTCAGCAATCCGGCTCGTTTTGCCCAGATGGAGCCGGGGTGCCGTTCCTGCACGGTTCGCAGGTTGTCGATCTTGCGGCGGACCTGGTCGAAAGACGGCGCGGACGGATCGGATGAGACGAGGGCATCCTGAAAGCAGCTCTCCGCCGATTCACACGCCGGCATGACACGCGGTGGAGCATCACTGGCGGCAAGAGTCGACGAAGAAATCGCAAACAGAAGTAGGATGGCGAGTCGTGAGAACGTAACGCTCATGTCCTCCGGGACAACTGTGGGACGGCAGTCAGAGCCTCATTATAACAAAGCGTCCCCATGCGGTCCATTCAACCAGTGACAGTGCCGGTGCTCTTGCTTGTCAAGGAATTTGACCGTGTGTTACGCTTTCGGCATGGTGATTGCCGCTCCGCTTCCCGTTCCTCGCGAGAAGACACCGGCCAATCTGCTCACGCTGTCTCTCACAATGGCGGAGGCGCTCGTCCGCGACCTCGGCTGGCCCAGACACAAAGCCCAGCAAATCCTGCATTGGCTCTATAAAAAGCGCGTTCGTGATATTGAGCGCATGACCGACCTGTCTCGAGCCGATCGCGCTATGCTGGCGTCGCAGAACGAGATCCGACGTCTCCACTGCGATCAGGTTCTTGAATCGACTGATGGCACTAAGAAATTGGCGGCTCGCCTGGAAGACGGCTTGCTCGTCGAGTGCGTCATGATTCCCGATGGGAAGCGGCTGACGCTCTGCATCTCAACACAGGTCGGCTGCACCTTGGACTGCCGTTTTTGCCTGACCGCCACCATAGGTCTCACACGCAACCTGCAGGCGTATGAGATCGTGGATCAGGTTCTCATGGTCCAGGACCAGCTTGGGGCGCACGACACCCTGACCAGTCTGGTGCTGATGGGCATGGGCGAACCACTGGCCAATCTCGATGCGGTGAAGGAAGCGATAGCCCGGCTGACGAATCCGATCTGGGGAGTCGGTATCCCGGCGCGGCGTATCACGCTGTCGACGGCGGGCTTTGCGTCTCGACTCGAAGATGTGGCGGAGCTGGACATCAACCTCGCCGTGTCGCTGAATGCGACGACCCCTGCGCAGCGCCGCCAGCTGATGCCGACCATCGATCGGCTCTTTTCCTTGGATACGCTGTTGGAGGCATGCCGGCGCTACCCTCTTCCGCCGCGCCGCCGCCTCACGTTTGAGTATGTTCTGTTGAGCGGGGTCAACGATAGCGACCAGGACGCAAAACGACTCACCAAGCTGCTTGCCGGCATGCGATGTAAGGTCAATCTGATTCCGTTTAACGAATTCGAAGGGAGTCCGTTTACGCGGCCGGATGACGCGGCGGTTCTTCGCTTCCAGTCGGCTCTCAAACGGGTAGGGATTCCTACCTTCATCCGCAAAAGCAAGGGACGGGATGTACTCGGCGCCTGTGGTCAACTCGGCCGGCTGATGCCTCAACCACCGGCGATCTTGACACCGGCCGGAGCCGGTTGTTAGCATGCGCGCCTCCCACGGAGATTCACCCCCCATGCATCGCTCGCCTCGTTCGTTGCTCGCCATCCTGGGCGTCGGGCATGCTTTGTTGTTACTGGGACTGTACTCCCCCGTTCTGGCGACCGACATCTCTTCAAGCGTCCGTGAATGGGTGTTGAGCAATGGCCTCAAGGTTTTGCTGGTCGAATCGCCCAAAGCGCCGGTCGTCACCGTGCAGGTCTGGTACAAAGTCGGCTCGCGCAATGAAGTCATGGGTCGTGCCGGACTCTCTCATATGCTCGAGCATATGATGTTTAAGGGCACGGAGCGGTTTCCCAAAGGCACGTTCTCGCGCACGATTCGCAAGAACGGCGGAAACGACAATGCCTTTACCAGTCAAGACTTCACGGCCTATTTCGAAAATCTCGCGGCGGACCGCGTGGAGCTGGCGCTCACGCTGGAAGCGGACCGGATGCAGGGGCTGTTGCTGAACGATAAGGAGTTTCAACTCGAGCGGGAAGTCGTCAAAGAAGAGCGGCGTCTTCGCACAGAGGATGACCCGCAATCATTTCTCGTGGAAACCCTGTTCGCGCAAGCGTTCATGATGCATCCCTACCATTGGCCGATTATCGGCTGGTTCTCCGATTTGAATGCGATGACGTTGGACGATCTAAAGAATCACTACGACACCTTTTACAGTCCCAACAATGCGACGTTGGTTGTGGTGGGGGATATCAAAGCCGAGGCCCTGCTCCCGACGATCAAGCGTCTCTTCGAGCCCATTCCCAAGGGTCCCAGCCCGCTGCCTCAGCAGATCGTCGAGCCCGAGCAGCGTGGGGAACGGCGCGTCGTGGTCAAGCGAGAGGCCCAATTGCCGTTCGTGATGGCCGGCTACCGGACTCCTAATCACACGAGCGACGATTCCTACGCGCTCACGGTGCTGGAATCGATCCTGTCCCATGGCAAGAGCGCGCGTCTGTATCAAAGTCTGGTCTATGACCAGAAGATCGCCTTGGCGGTAGGGGCGGAATATAACATTCTACAAGCGGAACCGGAGCTCTTTTACTGCTTTGCGGTGGTGAAGCCCGGATCAAAGATCGAAGAGGTCGAGCACGCCATTTACAGAGAATTTGAGCGGATTCAGCAGGCGCCTCCCACCGAACAAGAGCTCCAACGGGCTAAAAACCAGATAGAAGCCGATTATATATTTGGGCAGGATTCGATGTTTCGCCAGGCCATGCTGCTCGGCCAAGTCGAGACGGTCGGTGTGGGATGGCATCATATTGATAAGTTTTTGGAGCGCATCCGAGCGGTGTCCGTTCAGGACGTGCAGCGGGTCGCCAAGCACTATCTCGTTCCGGAGTCGCGGACGGTCGGCATCCTCATTCCTGCACCGCCGTCAACCGATGCCCCGGTTGTCAGCATGGCCGGTAGGCACGAGGTCCTACAGCGATGACGCGTCGTTCTTTTTTCGGGGCATGGATCGTTTTGCTTATCAGCGCGTGCTGGCTCGTCCCGGGAGCGAGCCTGGGCGCCGACATCAATCCGGTTCGATTCAATCTCCCCAATGGCCTCACCGTTCTCGTGCTCGAGCAGCATTCCCTGCCGATCGTGCAAATTCATGCCTTGATCAAAACCGGCTCGGCGCAGGACCCGTCGGACAAAGCGGGATTGGCCAACCTCACCGCCAGTTTGCTGGACGAAGGGACGGCGAATCGCTCCGCGAAACAAATCGCCGAACAGATCGAGTTCGTCGGCGGCATGCTTGCGGCGAAGGCGTCTCATGATTTCACCACGGCCACGGCTCGGGTCCTGAAAAAAGATACGGAGCTGGGATTCGAACTGTTGAGCGACATCCTGCTGAACCCGACCTTTTCCGAGCCAGAACTGGAACGGGTCAAAAGTCAGATCCTCGGTGAAATTCTCAGCGAAAAGGATGACCCCGGTCGGGTCGCCGCCAAGGCGTTCGACCAGTTGGTCTTTGAAGGACATCCCTACCGCTGGCCCGTTAACGGCACCGATGAAATCCTCCCCAAGATCAAACGAGCCGACGTGCACCAGTTCTTTGCCCGCGAATATGTCCCTAATCAGACCATTCTGGTGGTCGTCGGCGATCTGACGGTGGACCAGGCGCGAGCCTTGGTGACAAAGCGGTTCGGCGGCTGGAAGCGAGGAGACATCGCTGCCCGAGCCGCAGGAGGTCCGCATTCGATTGACAAACCCGTGGTCCGGTTGATCGAAAAGGATCTCACCCAGGCCACTGTGCTCCTCGGTCATCTGGGAATCAGCCGAATGAGCCCGGATTATTACGCGGTCACCGTGATGAATTACATCTTGGGCGCAGGCGGATTCTCTTCCCGCCTGATGGATTCCATTCGTGATAGTCAGGGGTTGGCTTACAGTGTGGGCAGCCATTTTGACGCCAATCTCATGCCGGGAGCGTTTCAAGTCAGTCTTCAGACGAGAAACGAGGCGGCAAATCAAGCCATCGCGGGGGTGCTCGCCGAAATGAATCGTATCCGCGACGCGCCGGTCACGGATCAAGAGCTGGGTGAAGCCAAGGCGTATTTGATGGGCAGCTTCCCTCTGCGCTTGGA
>JBOHOS010000206.1:0-5817 GCA_050731295.1 Nitrospiraceae bacterium
GTCGATGATTTCATTGACGGCGCTTTGCCAAATGTGCACGCGAGCATAACCAAGGGGATTCTCATTATGTTGGGCACGGATTCTTTCGTGAAGGGGATTCGGGGTCAGAAGAGTCAGTGCCGTGAACGCTACCGATACACTGAGCCCTTTAACACCAAACCGCAGAAAAATGATGACTGCTGTTCCTACGAAGAGAGCGAGGAGGCCACCGCGTGATCCGGTCAACAGAATGGCAACCAAAAATAGGGGCATTATTAAGATAAGTGCTGGAAAATGAATGTAAGAAGAGAAAGTCATCCTCCATGTTGACCAAGCGTTCACTTTCGTGGCAAAGCAAAGATAGCCTAACAGCATGCTCCACATTGCCACGAGGTAGCCTGCGAGGAAGTTGGGGTTAAAAAACGTTCCGCTTGGTCGTAACGCTTTCAGCCATACTCCTTGAAATATTGCCAAACATCCTTCTACAGCACCTACTAGAATGAGAACCTTCAGCAATTTGACGATATCATCCCACGTCAATGGAAAAGAGACAAGCACATAGAGCAATAATGCATAGCTGAACAACACGAGCAACCACTGAAGGCTCTGGTGAGGATATGGCGAGTGCAGTGTTGAGACGGCAGCAAGGCCCAGATAGGCCGATACTGTTAGACCAACGTTACTTCTTAAAATTCTTCCACTGCACCCCTCAATCCACTGCTTCGCTAGAAAGATAACAAAAAGGAAAAGGATCAAGAGCCGATTGACCAAGACGGCGAGATGTGTGGACCCACCATCCGACAGAGGTGAAACCAGGAGAAGTGCACTCAGAACGAACAGGCCGGTGTAATGAAGTACCCACGAGGGTAAGGTAGTAGCAGGCACATCAGGAGATGATCGATCACGGAGAACGGTTGCAGACCTTAGCAAGATTCGATTAATCACATCATCGGAACACTTCTAAAGAAGAACAACATATTGCCATAAAGCCCAGAGGGGGAGCAGTGATTTCACTGCTCCCCCTGATCGGAGCAGAGCCTGATTTAGCTAGTTACATCATTGCAAGCTCCGGGTTGAGCATTCAGGCCACTTTTGATGTCATTGACAAACCAGTGATCGATGTTCGCGTCGCTGTCCAAATTAGCCACTGCCGTCGCAGTAAAACCGATAGCGGAAGGGGGTGCCGGGGCCATGGCTGCGGCTTGGCAGGCCGCATTTTCAGCAACGGCACCATTGATCCCGTTAATAACGTCTCCTTGTCCTGACCGGTAGGTGTAACGATTGCTTCCACCGGACAGAACAAAGCCGACATTTGAGAACTGGTCATATGTTCCGGTGTTGCTGAAGGAAGCGGTCTCCGCCACATAAATCCCGCCTAGGTTCGTCCTCGCCTCCGCTTGGCGAGATGTGGCCTGATACCGCAGGAAGTTGGGGATCGCGATGGCGGCCAAGATACCGATAATGGCCACCACGATCATCAACTCGATAAGTGTAAAACCTTTGTTACTCCGCAATGATCTCAACATGTTTCCTCCTCCTTTTCTTGACACATTTAACGGCCCTACCGACCCCACCCCTGACCCGACTCATTCATCAGTAATTAGCTGAAGTGGAGTTCAGCAGATTCTATGCCTCAACACGTATAATCGAAATTATCAAGGCGTAACAAATAGTTATATGCTTGAATCAAGAATTTAGAGCCCCTAAAACAAGCGGTGCCTATTCCACTTTCTGTTGATTGGTGCCAAGATTTGGTAATTCTCAAATTGATTGGATTGAAATAGCTGCGAACGAAGGCAGATAAGACAAGCCGCTAAATGTTTCAGGGCACTTGCAAAGAATAGCAGAGAATAATGACTGTTCAACCTTGCCTTTTGACTAAGGAACCGACGAAGCGTTAGGGGGTCGCTTGGGTGGGTGAGGAGTTCTGCGAGACGCGACGTTTGGCCTGTTGGATCCGTTCCTCCAATGTGGGATCGCCAAATCCCCGCTCTCGATATCGTTCAATCAATTTTAGATTGGAGGGGTCCAGCTCAAGTGAATGGAGCCATGCTTCTCTTGCTTCCTGAACGAGGTTTTGCTTTAGGTAAATCTCACCGAGGTGTTCATAAATGACCGGATCATCCTTCACCAATACTGTAGCCTTTGTTATTTCAGCCCTGGCTTCATCCAGGAGCCCCATCTTAAACAAAGCCCAGCCAAGACTATCAACATAGTAGCCGTTATTAGGCTTCAACGAGATAGCGCGTTTGATCAGTGAAATGGCTTCAGGAATCTTAATTCCTCGCTCAGCATAGCTGTAACCCAGGTAGTTCAAGGCATCGGTATGCTTAGGGTCCAGTCGAAGGGTTGATTCCATGGCGCGGACTACATCATCAAAACGGTTCAGCTTGTCATACGCAGTGCCTAAATTGAAATGAAGATCCG
The DNA here is from genome assembly GCA_050731295.1 of Nitrospiraceae bacterium. Taxonomy (GTDB): domain Bacteria; phylum Nitrospirota; class Nitrospiria; order Nitrospirales; family Nitrospiraceae; genus JBOHOS01. Next base: position 2,407 of record JBOHOS010000206.1, read on the forward strand.
GATTTTCCGGGTTATGCAGAATTCCTTGCTCGAAGGCCCGCGATGCTAAGGCATACTGCTCATTTTGAAGATAGGTGAGACCTAACAAAAGATGAGCGTCCGCTTGCTTGGGATTCAGCCTGACGGCCTCGCTAAGATGTAGAAGAGCGTCCTCCGACCGCTTCAATCGGTAGAGTAGAAACCCCATGTGCAAATGCCCTTCAACATACGCTGGTTGAATTTTCAGGTTGGTCTCATAGGCATGAATGGCCTTCTCATATTCCTTGACCTCTTCATACATGAGTCCAAGGTAATCTCGTATTCGAAGTTCCGTTGGTCGTTCCCCTAGGATTTTGTTCAGTCGTTCAATCGCCTTTGGATAGTCTTTCAATTCTCCGTAGATGAGGCCGGCACGAAGTTGAGCGTCTAGGTCGTCTGGATTGTCGATCAGCATCTTTTCCAGCTCTTCGAGCGCCTCATTATAGGACTTGTTATAGAGGTACAGCCGCACAAGATGCTGACGGACTTCTTTGCTGTGTGGATTCACCGCCTGCAAGTATTTTCTATAGACCGCAATGGCCTTTGTTCTTTCCTGTTGAGACTCATAGAGAGAGGCTAAAGCCGTGTAGGCAGGCTCAAAAGTGGGGTTACTCGAAATCGCCCGTTCAAAATGGAGGACGGCTCGATCAAACTGCTTCGCCTCAACTTCAATTCTACCTAAGTAATAATAACCTACCGGTGAGTCCTTCGCTTTCTCGACACCTTGTTCAAATGTTCTCTCGGCCTCGTCAAGACGCTTTAAATTGACCAGGAGGACCCCTTTGGAGAAATAGGAATCGCTCTCTCGCGGCTCTATCTGAATTGCTTGGTCATACAACGCCAACGCTTTCTCGGCTTTTCCTCCCCCGGCATAAATGCCGGCCAATTGGACCAAAATAGTCGCCTCAGCCACATCGGCAAGAGGAATACGGTCAGCAAACTGAACGGCTGAATCGATCTGTCCGGTCGAAAATAAGAGGACCGCGATACGCGCCTTGAGAAAAATTGACGTCGGGTCGCCTCTGAGCGCCAACTGATACTCCCGAATCGCTTTCTCCTGATCCTGGCTTAATTCCGCCTGATAGCCGCTCAAGAAATGATAGTAGGCGCGCGGGTCACTGGGCACTGTGGAACGAGAGAAGGGAGCATCCGTGCGGCTTGCCGATTCCCCGGGGCCGGCTCCTGCGGGAGGAACCGACGTGCAGGACGCCATGATCGTGAGGCTTAACCCGGTGGAAATGAGGATTCTCATCCAATTGAATTGTCTTGAGTCACATCCACGGATGTGTCTCTTCACGACCGTCCTCGTGGCTGTTGGTGGATGGGAAAATCAGGAGGTAGCACGATTGTGATCAGATTATACGGGCTGAGGAAGGGGGTGTCAAACAGTGTGATCTTCGTCGAGGTTTTCAAACTTTGCGAATTTGTCGAGAAAGACTAATTGCCGGTCTCCTGTGGGACCGTTCCGATGTTTCCTGACCAAAATATCCGCAATGCCTTTCTTCTCCGAATCTGAATCATAGACTTCGTCCCGATAAATAAAGATCACGACGTCGGCATCTTGCTCAATCGCTCCACTTTCTCGAAGGTCGGCGAGCATGGGAATGGGGGGCTTGCGGCTTTCAACGGCTCGACTCAATTGTGAGAGTGCAACCACCGGCACATCCAATTCCTTCGCCAACGCTTTCAAGGACCGGGAAATATCAGAAATCTCTTGTTGTCGTGATTCTGCATCGCTACGACCTTGCATCAGTTGGAGATAGTCGACGATCAGCAAATCGAGCCTCTTTTGCTCTGCTTTCAATCGACGCGCCTTCCCTCGCATCTGCTGCACGGTCAGCGCACCTGAGTCATCAATAAAAATAGGCGCCTGCTCCAATTTTCCCGCCGCATCCGCAAGTCTCCACCAGTCTTCTTTCTGTAACCGGCCGATGCGCAAGGCATGAGAATCAACACGGGCTTCAGAACTGAGCATTCGCAAGACCAATTGGGCTTTGGCCATTTCCAGGCTAAAGATTCCTACCACATGACTGTGTTTGATGGCTGCATGCTGAGCGATGCCGAGGGCCAGACTTGTCTTGCCCATGCTGGGTCGAGCGGCAATGACGATCAGATCGGATGGTTGTAATCCGGCCGTGAGTTCGTCCAATTCGATGAATCCTGTGGGAACGCCTATGACTGTCTTATGATCTCGCTTCGAAAGCACATCGACATAATCGAGACTTTCTTTGATGATTTCTTTGAGCCTAATAAACGATCGTCCGAGCTTGCCTTGCGCAAGGCTGAACACGGACCGCTCAGCGAAATCCAGAAGGTCTTCCACCGGAGCCGTACCGTCGTAGCCGCGAGAGATGACGTCCGTTGATGTGCTGATCAGCCCTCGAAGGAGGGCTTTGTCTCGAACGATTCGAGAATGGTACTTCACGTTTGCCGCAGTGGGCACAATCTGAACGAGTTCCGCCAAATAGGCCGATCCACCAACTGCTTCGAGGTCGCCTTTTATCTTGAGATGTTCCGACAATGTGATCTGGTCAATTACTTCTCCACTCTCCGACAGCTCCAACATGGCCAGGTAAATCTTCCGATGAGCGGTTCTGTAAAAGTCCTCTTCGGTGAGAATCTCTGTGGCCTTGGCCATCGAATCATTGTCGAGAAGGATGGCCCCCAGAACGGATTGTTCGGCCTCTAGATTTTGAGGAGGCAGCCTGGGGGTGGATTGATCAGGAGGGATTATCTTTCCTTGCATCGACTTAATATCTGCGAAAGGGTGGTGAGGTCTTTCACCTTGACTCTTCTTCGCTCTGGCGCGAATGGACGTTCATTGAACAGGCGCCCTGAAGAATCTATCAGAAGCAGCAGCTCATCTGAGGGCAGACTACCATGGCCAACTATGGCGACGGCATTCACCGACAAGCGACATCCTTCGTTCACGGCCGAGCGAACGGCGTTCTCACCGGAACCCGAGAGGGTCCCTTGAATGACCCGAAGCCCTGACTCACGCAACATTCGCGCAAGTTCAAAGACTTTACCGAGATCGCGCGGCGACGCCGACAACAAAATATCGGCTCGAGGCGCCAAGGGCCCATCCTCCACACGCTCCATGGCTCGAAAGAGTCGATCCACGTCGAATGCAAACCCGGTGGAAGGTAAATCTCGACCAAACCGGCCGATCAAATGGTTGTAACGTCCTCCTCCTCCGATCTCACACCCGAGCCCCTCGGCAAAGACGTCAAAGACCACCCCGTCATAATAATCAAATCCTCGGAACTCCCCGAGATCCAGCAAGAGATGGTCTTTCAGGCCCGATGACTCTAAGAGAGAATAGAGTTCGCTCAGCCGTTGGAGAGTTTGGCGCAACTCTCGGTCCCTGCCGGCGAGGGCTCTGCCACGCTC
>JBOHOS010000207.1:0-15059 GCA_050731295.1 Nitrospiraceae bacterium
AGAGCGCCGTGGAGTGGATCTCGACCTCGATCGGCGCGCCCTGCTTGGTGAGAAACACGGTTTCGATGGTCCCCTTTCCGTCTGCCATGAGCCGCTCCAGATAGGCCAGCACTTCCCGCTCCCTGCCCGGCGGGACAATATCCCAGAGGCGCATGCCCAGCATCTCTTCCCGCGTGTAGCCCAGCTTCTCCAGCTCGGTTTGATTGGCGTGGACGAACTGACCGGCTTTGTTCAATTGATGGATCATCTCCGGGGAGTTTTCGATCAGATCACGGTACTTTTCCTCAAGCCGGCGGATCTCCGCCATACGCTCCTCGAGCTGGCCGAATGACTGCTTGAGATTGGCCGCCATTCGATTGAACGCCTCCGCGAGGTGTTCAATCTCATCGCCGGTGTGAATCGTCAGTTGATGATCGAGGCTCCCGGCCCCTATGTGCTGCGCGCCTTCCTGCAACAGCCGAATGGGCCGGACCAGCCGGCGCGCCACGACCATGCCGGTTCCCCACAACACCGCCAACACCACGGCTCCATAGGCCGCCACTTGGCCAAGCAGTTGATTGATCGGAGCATAGGTTTCTTCGGGGTCCTGACGGACGAACGTCAGCCATTTCCTGCCTCCCAAGCTGGCCGGGCCCAATTGCTCACCTAGACGCACGGGAGCGACGCCGACGATTGAATGCCGGCCGCCATGAGAATCATCGGTGGCGACAAAAGAGCCGGCGTGGGAGCGGTTCATTTCTCTGAGCAGGTCCGGACCGACCACGTGCTCTTCCGGGGATGATACCGGGCAGATCAGCGGGACACCGTCGGAGCTCATGAGCATGGCGTGCCCCGTCGCGCCGATCGTCACCTCGGAGATCGAATGGAAGAGAGAATCCCGCCTCAGCAGCAGGCTGACCGTGCCGATGGGAGCGCGCTGCTCGTCATCAAAAATGGGCACCGAGACGTTCAGCACATGGGTTCCGAACGAAGGATCAAAATAAATTTCGCTCACATAGACGCGCCCGTTTCCTTCTTGAAACGCCGCTTGCCACCAGCCGCTCTTCCCATAGTAGTACTCCACCTGCGGGATCGAACTCACGACCAGCGCCCCGCGATTGTCGGTCACCAGGATGGCGATGTAATCCGACTGGCGGATGTCATGCCAGCGAATCAAATAATTGGTGACGATACGATTAATGAACAACGGAAACTCGTGGCGCCGTTCTCGGCCCCGCCACCGCCGCTGCCAGTCCCCGATCATCGCCTGGACGCTTTTTTCATCCTTCCCGGCATAACTCCGGTTGGCTTCGGTGACCGAGGTTCTGAGAAACGGTGTCGTGGCCAGCTGTTGCGCTTCATTAATGCCTCGGGTCACCTGCATCTCGATGCGGCGAGCGGCTTCGACCGCGATTTCCTTGAAATTGGCGCCTACGGTCTCGCGGAGCGCCCGTTGTTCCTCTAGATAGGTGAGAATCAGGGAGAGGGTTAACGGCAGGAGGCCGACCATCACGATGGCCGTGATGATCTTTCGCTGGAGACTCTGCGATCCACTCCAGAGTTTCATTTTGGTAACATTTAATAGCAAGGCTTGGTGGCAAAAACCCTTTCATTTTCAATCACGCACTAAGGCAATGTCAAGAATCGGTAACACTAGACCGGCGGTTCCGTCGCAGGTCAGAGGCATTGCCCGCCCTAAACGCGTCGGATACAATTCCAACCGTTGTAGCAACATGGGATTGCCCTTCTTGCTCAGTGAGTGGCGTGATGTCCAACTTATAGGAAGACACACCGTCTTTGGGTCGCCTGAAATTGCCACTCTTTATTACATCACCCATTTTGGCGTTTCAGCTGCTGAGACGAAGGTGTCGATCTGGGAAGGAAGACCGAAAATGCGAAGTCTGTCACCCGGACGAAGGATTGTATCAGCGGAAGGGGTCTGGACGATCGTGCCGTCGGAACGGATAATTCCGACAACCGTGACGCCGAATCGCTCTCGAATCTGTGCCTCGCGCAGTGATTGATCGATCGTGCCGCCCTCAGTCAACTTCACTTCCCGAACCTCGGCAAGGACCTGCGGCGTTCCTGCTGTCTGCTCACGTGCGGTCAGTATCGCATCTCGATACCGATCCAAATACTCCGCTGTCCTCTCTTTCGGCAGAGCTAAATGATCGAGCGCATATCTGATCAGCGTTGCTGAAGCTTCAAGCTCGGGCTGGATGACCTCGGTCGCTCCTATGACCCTGAGGCTTTCGGCTTCCATTCGCCCATGTGCGCGAGCGAGAATGAGCACCGTGGAGTTTATGGTACGGAGCCTACGAACGGTCATCTTGGCGCGCTCAATTTCAGGGAGCGTGACCACGACTAACATGGTTCGGTCTGCCCCCGCTGCCATGAGGAGTTGCCGATGGGAGGCGTCGCCGAATAGACAAGGGATGGACCGAGCACGAAGACCACTGATGATATCGGGATCAAGTTCGATCACCATATACGGAATTCCGAACGTCTCCAGGGCCGCGCCCACCGAACTCCCCACACGACCGAATCCACAAATCACCACATGGTCGCGCAAGACTTCGGGGTCAAGCTCCTTAGCCGATGAAGAGCGACGTTCCCGCGAAAGTCTCGCCATGCCCATCCATGTGGGGACATAGCGGACAAGGGGAGCGTTCATTAAGATTGTGAGCAACGACGCTGCCAGCGTCGCATTGTACACCTCGTCCCCGACGTGCCCCGCCGTCCGTGCGACCTGGACGAGCACGAATGAAAACTCGCCGATCTGCGTGAGACCGACGCCGACCAAGAACGCCGTGGATATCGCATAGCCGAAGACCCTTACGACCAGGGTCCAGATGAGCAGCTTGCCCACCATGATCAGGGCAATCATCACGCCGAGAAGCGGCAGATTGGCAAACACGATAGCCGGGTCAATAAGCACGCCAATGGTGACAAAGAAGAATGCGACGAACACGTCTCGAAGAGAAAGGAGTCGGGCCAGGGTCTCATGCGCATAGTCGGATCCGCTGATGATCAAACCTGCGAGGAACGCCCCTAAGGCGAGCGAGAGACCAACCATCTGTGAGAAAGCTGCCGTCCCGAAGCCGATCGCCAAAGCCACTAAAAGGAATAGTTCTTGGTTCTGAGTTCGCGCGACCCGCGTCATGATCGGAGGGAATACTTTGGCCGTCAGATAGCTGAACGGGATCAGGATCAGACCGGCTTTCGCCAGCGCCAGTCCGATTAGGAATAAACGCCCTGGCTCGAACGCGCCGAGCGAGGGCAAGAGCACAGTCAAGGCCACGACAGCAAGGTCTTCGACCAGCGTGATGCCGATCATCACTCGACCGTGCCGAGAATGAAGCTCTCCCCGGTCGAGCAGAAGGCGGGCGAGCACCATGGTGCTGGCTACGGAGATGACTGCGCCGATCACGACGCCTTGAAGAGAGGTCCAGCCGAGTAATGCTCCGACACCCATCGCCAACCCGATCGACAGCAGGATTCCGAGAGGCCCCCCGGCGAGGGCCACCCATTTCACCCGCATCAGATCCTGAAATGAGAACTCGATGCCGATGGAAAACATGAGGAGGACGACGCCAATTTCTGCAAAGAGCTCGGATGTATGCACATCCGAAACGGAGAAGCCGGGGGTAAAGGGACTGATGAGGATTCCGCCAATCACGTAACCGAGGATCAAGGGCTGGCGCGCCATCCATGCCAGTCCCCCACCAACCACGGCAGCCAGGAATACGTAGGCGAGGTCGCGAAAAAAGATAGGATCAGGTGTCATAAGTCCTGGATAAATGCTCCGCAGAGTATCACATTGGATGTTGCCGGAAAATGAACATGGAAGCTCATGTGTAAATACGCCCCCCGGTTGAGTCGCCCAGACCTATGGTTCGGGAGCTCCCCCTCCGGTGATTTCGCAGATCCCGCCACAATAGATATGATGGTCGACCTTGCGACAAGCACCTTACGAGGACAGGTTTTCCACCTTTCCCTGGGCCGAGGCCTTCACTACAAGAACTGGGCAACATGCCCGGCGAATAACTGATTCCGCCACGCTGCCGAGCACGAGACGTTGCAGGCCGCTCCGACCTTGAGATCCTATTACGATGAGATCAGCCATGAAACTCGTTGCCTGTTCGAGAATGATCTCCACTGGTGTTTCGGGAATACAGGTTTAACACGCGCTTTGACGATAAGAAGCCAGAGGGTTCGCAGGCATGCACAAGACGGACTTTGGCTTTAAGCCGCTTTGCCAGCATGATCCCGAACCGGAGGACAGATTTCGAGGAGGCTGAAAAGTCCATCGCCACCAAGATACGGCTCAGTTGATCCGGTGTAGACTCATGGGAACATCTCCGACGCTTGCGGCCGAATTGGAGCCGGTCCCATCCGGTCCGGCCATGTGTCCTCATAGCAATGAGCGCTCCCTGCCTTTCCTCGGCTACCTCTAAGATAGAGACCTCGGGGATACCCACAGTGACCTTTAGTTCTGTCACCACGCCGCAATCTCCAGCTATACGAGTCATGCGGGCCAGTTCACGCCGCGCCTCCATCATTCGTGGCTCAAGGGAACGTCGAGCTGCGGGCGACCATGTCTCGGAACCAGGAGGCGCCTTCACGGCGTGCAGCAGGATCAGACGAGCCTTGAAAACCAACGACAACTTAACGGCATAGGTGTACGCGCGCCGGGCCGGCCTTGAGAAATCTGTCGTCAGTAGAATTGATATCCCGGGGTTGTTTGGTTTTCTCAAAGAGATTACTCAGTCAACAGGCACTGTGATGGCCTACGCTCACTGAACATACTGTTGCCGTATCAAGCGCCTCTCAATGGCCCATGGCTACGAGTTGAGCCATAAAACTAAACTTTGCGGGGGTTGCTGCGTAGAGACAATTTGGACTAAACCAGATACGGAAGAGGTCTTTTGGCGGGTCGTTTAGAAACGCTTCATGATCCGCCCTTCTCTGCCTGGCCATAATGTCAGGAGCGGGCTGGCGACGAAGACAGACGAATAGGTCCCAAGGATGACGCCCAACAAGAGCGCCAGGGAAAAATCATGGAGCACCTCGCCGCCCACAAACGTAAGGGGGATGAGCACGATGACGACTGTCAGACTCGTCACGATCGTCCGGCTCAGCACTTGGTTGATAGCATTATTGATGACGGTCTCCATATCGCCCCTCCGGCGAATCCGTAGATTTTCCCGAATCCGGTCGAACACGACCACCGTATCGGTCAGCGAATAGCCGGCCAGAGTCAGGAGCGCGGTGATGACCAGCAGGGTGATCTCCTTATCAAAGATGTAAAAGGCGCCCAACACCGCCAGCACGTCGTGAAAGGTGGCGATCGCGGCCGCGACGCCGAATCGAAATTCGAACCGGGCGGCAATGTACAAGATGATGCCGGCGAAAGAGATCACGACCGCGATCAACGCGTCCTGCTGCAACTTTTTCCCGATGGTCGGACCGATTTCCATCGAGGAGCCGACGACAAACTTGTTATCGGGAAATTCCTTCGTAAAAACGGCGACGATACGGTCGGCGATCTTCTCCTCGATCGTCGTCGCAGCCTTGGTTCTAATCAGTATCTTGTTTTCTTCGACAAATTCCTGCAGCTCGACATTTGTGAGCCCATTGGCCTCCAGAGCTTCACGGGCTTCATCGATGCGGATGGGCCGGTCGAACTTCAACTGGACCGCCGTGCCGCCGGTGAAATCAATTCCCAAATTCGCGGCGCCCCGGCCGATCTGAATCATGGCGATCACGCCAAGCAGCGCCAAGATGCCGGACACAATAAAGGCAATATGCCGCTTTCCCATGAAATCAATGTTGGTCTTCCCAAGGATTTCAAACATAGTTCTCCCCAACAACGGTCGCGCGTCCCTCGGAAATGGACGGATTTAAATGCTGAGTCGCTCGACCTTCCGGCGCTGATTCAGGGTATCGAACACGACTTTCGTCCCGATGAGTGCGGTGAAGAGATTGATGGCAATGCCGAGACAGAGAGTCACAGCAAAGCCTTTGATTGGGCCCGTTCCAAACAAAAAGAGGGCCAGACCGGTAATCAGGGTCGTTACGTGAGCGTCGATAATGGTGAGCAAAGCCTTGTCATATCCGCCGTCGACCGCCAATCGAACCGGTTTGCCCTGCCTTAACTCTTCCCGAATGCGTTCGAAGATCAGCACGTTTGAATCGACCCCCATCCCGATCGTCAAAATAATCCCCGCGATACCGGGCAAGGTCAGCGTGGCATTGAGCGCCGCCAGCGCACCGATCAGGCAAATGAGATTCAAGGCAAGGGCAAAGTCGGCGATCACGCCGGACAACCGATAATAGACCATCATAAACAGGACGACCATGGTGCCCGCGATCAATGTCGCTCGAATCCCTTTTTCGATGGAGTCACGGCCCAAGGAGGGACCGACCGTCAAATCTTGAATGATCTTCAAGGGCGCCGGCAGGGCGCCGGCGCGGAGGACAATGGCGAGATCATTGGCCTCTTGCATGCTGAACGTACCGGTGATTTGCGCGCGGCCCCCGCTGATGCGCTCTTGAATGACCGGCGCGGAGTAAATCGTATTATCCAGCACGATCGCCATGCGCTTTTTGACGTTCTCGGATGTGATACGGTCGAATTCGCGGGCCCCCCTGGTGTCGAACTCCACCGCCACGTACGGATCATTGAACTGCCCGATGGAGACGCGGGCATCGCTCAACACGTCTCCGGCCAGCATGACGCGTTTCTTCACCAAGTACGGCACACGGAACTCTCGACCGGTGTCTTTATCCACGACCTTCTCGAAGAGGATTTGGTCGCCTTCCGGCAACTTGCCTTCAAACTGCTGAAGGACCTCGGCTTCCTTGGCCTTGGGTATGCGCTGAGGTAGATCCATGGCGAGCTTGCTGGATTCATCCAAGAGTTTGAACTCCAGCAGGGCCGTTTCCTTGATCAAATCCTTGGCTCGTTTTGGATCTTGAATGCCGGGAAGCTGCACGACGATCTGCTTGAGACCCTGCCGCTGGATCAGCGGTTCGGCCACCCCGAACTGATCGATGCGATTTCGAATCGTCTCCAGCGCCTGATTGATGGCGGAATCCTTAATGCGCTTGATCTCTCCTTCACGCAGGTCACAGACCACACTATTGGCAGAGCCCAGATTTTCCACCTCCACGAAGGAGGGAAACTCTTCCATGACCTTCTGAACTTGCGACTTCAGTTCTCCGTTCTGGAACCGAAGCGTCACCTGGGTGTTTCCGATCCGTTTCACGGATTCCACGGGAATTTTCTTGTCCACGAGCAGGTCTTGGATGGCATTCACCGACCGATCCACGGCAATTTCAACCGCGCGCTCCTCTTCCACCTCCAAGACGAGGTGAATCCCGCCCTGCAGATCGAGTCCAAGCGTGATGCCCTTGTTCGGTAAGACCTCCTTGAGCCAGTCCGGAAGCGCGTGATACGCGGCCGGGAAGGAAGGAAGGAAAAATACGAGAGAAAGAATGGAAACGATTCCTAACAACGCAAATCGACCACCGACTTTCTTCATCGATCTGTTAACCTTTCCGCTTGCCGTTATTCCTCTTCATCGGCTCTGACTCGGGCTATGTGGTCACGCTGAATTTTGATTTTCGCATTATCCGCGATCTGGAGCGTGACCGTCTCTTTTCCCAAATTGGTCACCGTTCCCCAGATACCGCCGGAGGTCACCACTTTATCGCCCTTCTTCAGAGCTTCCAACATGGACTTGAGTTTCTTCTGCCGTTTTTGCTGAGGCAGGATCAGCAGAAAATAGAAGACGACAAAAATCAGAATAAACGGCACAAAAGACAAGATGGTGCTGCCGGCATTGCCGGTCGGGATCCCCTGTGCCCACGCTACTGCGGCCATCATCGTCACCACGACACCTCCTCAGTCGCCTCAACGCCCATGCGCCGGTTTTGCGCCGGCGAGCCGTCCTCCACCGCACCGCCGCCGTTGCGCTGCGCATGAAAGGACATCCGGAATTCAGAAAAGGCTCCCTGACCGATCGCCGACCGCATCCGGCGCATAAGATCGGCAAAATAAGAGAGATTGTGCAAGGTGTTCAACCGGACTCCGAGCATTTCTTTCGCAAGAAACAAATGGTGCAAATAAGCGCGGGAAAATTTCCTGCACACCGGGCAGACACACGCGGGATCGATGGGACGTTCATCACGAGCATAGACGGCGTTCTTGATGAGCACGCGACCGAATGACGTAAACAGCCAGCCCGTGCGGCCATGCCTGGTGGGAACCACGCAATCGAACAAATCGACGCCTCTTGCCACCCCTTCGACCAGGTCTTCCGGCATGCCGACTCCCATGACATACCGGGGACGCTCGGTTGGAAGCTCAGGCACCGTCGCATCCAACATCGCATACATTACGGACTTCTCCTCTCCCACCGACAGCCCGCCGACGGCGTACCCATCGAAACCCATCGCCACAATTTCTCGCGCAGCCTGCACCCGCAAAGCCGGGTCGTGCCCGCCCTGAACAATGCCGAACAGAGCCTGATCCGTCCTTCGGCGAGCGTCCTGGCATCGACGCGCCCAGCGATTAGTGCGCTGCAGCGCATCCGCGACGCGATCCCGAGTCGAAGGAAGAGCGACGCACTCGTCGAACGTCATCATAATATCCGCGCCTAAGGCTTCTTGAATCTGGATGGCTCGCTCGGGCGTGATGTGATGCAAGGACCCGTCAAGATGCGACTGAAAGGTGACTCCCTCATCCGTGACCGTCCGAAGCTTGGCCAGGCTAAAGACCTGAAATCCTCCGCTATCGGTCAAAATCGAGCCCGGCCAGGACGTGAACGCATGGAGCCCTCCCATCTCGGCAACGGTCTCAATCCCAGGCCGGAGATAGAGATGATAGGCGTTATTGAGGATCAATCCGAAGCCGAGTGATTGCAGATCATTCGGCTCAATGCCCTTCACCGCGCCCAGCGATCCCACCGGCATGAACGCGGGCGTATCGATAGATCCATGGCGCGTACTTAACGTCCCGAGACGCGCCTTGCCGGACGGAACCGTTTTTCGAACGACGAATTCAATCATGTCGCGTAATCCCTGTCGCTCTCCATCTCACATCCGTTCCGGCGCGGACACGCCTAATAACGTCAAGCCGTTGCGGATTACCGTCCGGACCTCTCGCATCAGCGACAATCGCGCCGCAGTCAGACCGGGCGTCACGGCTTCTCGCGGCCGAGTGGCAGGCTTCCCTTCTTGCCCAAACAACTCGTGCCCGTCGTCGCTCTCGACCGCCGCCGGCATGATGCGATGCTTGTAATAGAAGGTGTGGAGCAACCCGGCAAGTTCCTGCAAATAGAACGTGAGGCGGTGCGGCTCCAGCGCCGCCGCGCTGGCCTGAACTACGGACGGATAGGCGGACAGCTTACGGATCAATCCGAATTCCTCTGGATCTTGAAGGGCCGTGAGGTCCGTCTCGTTCGGCTTCGGAACGGCAATTCCGCGCTCGTCTGCCACACGGAACAGGCTCGAGAGCCGGGCATGCGCATACTGGACATAATAGACGGGGTTCTCCGCCGATTGCTGCTTTGCCAATTCCAGGTCGAAATCCAGATGCGTATCGGAGCGGCGCATGAGAAAGAAAAACTTCGCCGCATCGGCTCCCACTTCCTCCATCACCTCCCGCATGGTGACGAATTCCCCGGCTCGCTTCGACATCTCGACTTTCTTGCCCCCTCTCATCAAGTTGACCATCTGGACGAGCACCACGCGAAGGCGATCCTTTGGATAGCCATAGGCCTCCACGACCGCTTGCATGCGGGGAATGTATCCGTGATGGTCCGCTCCCCAGACATTCACGAGGTGATCATAGCCTCGCAGGAGTTTGTCGCGATGGTAGGCGATATCGGAGGCCAAGTAGGTCCAATCGCCTTCCCGTTTTCGAACGACGCGATCCTTGTCATCGCCGAAGGCCGACGAGCGAAACCACAATGCGCCTTCTTCTTGAAACAACAATCCCCGTGCGTGCAACTCGTCGAGGGAGCGCTCTAAGAGCCCAGACGCCGTCAACGACGCTTCACTGAACCAGGAGTGGAAGGCAACGCCGAACTGGCTCAGATCGGCTCGAATCAGGCCCAGCAGTTCCTGGCCGGCCAGTTCACGGCAACGCTCCTCAGCCTCGTCGGCCGGCAGATCCAGCAGACTATCACTCACACGCTCCTTGATGCGGGCGGCCACGTGTTCGATGTACGAACCGTGGTACCCGTCTTCGGGAAACGCGACGGCGCGTCCATGTAATTCCTGATATCTCGCATAGACGGAGGCGCCGAGCAGTCGCATCTGCCGCCCGGCATCGTTGACGTAATATTCCGTGGCGACGTCATATCCGGCTGCGGTCAACAAATTGGAAATGGCCTGTCCGACCGCCGCTCCTCGCCCATGACCGACATGCAACGGACCGGTGGGATTCGCGCTCACGTATTCCACCAATACACGCTGTCCTCGACCGATATCCGATCGTCCGTACGCGTCGGCTTGCGCCTCGATTTCAAACAGGACTTCCAGCCAGAGATCCCGCTTAATCGTCATGTTCAGGAAGCCGGGGTGAACAATCTCAACCCGATCAAAAATCTTTTCCCGCCAAGTCAGATTGTCCACGATGATTTGCGCGACCGCTTCGGGGGAACGTCGTTCGGACGAGGCAAGGGTCATGGCCACGGTCGAGGCCAAATCTCCCCACTCGGGTCGTTTGGGCAGATCCAAAGAGAGGACAGGGAAGGAAGGGATGATCAAGTCTCCCTTTTGTTTGGCCTGTCGCAGTGCGTCCTGAAGAGCATCAATGACCTTCTCGCGCACAATATCCTGCGGCACTCATGTCTCCTAAGCCGTTGAGCTTTCTCAAAAAGCAGCACGGGAATCTAGCACAAGTCCTCGGACATAACAAGACAATCGGATACCGGCGTGGCTTGAATGTCCTGCGATTTCAGCGTCTGTTCGCACGCTGCGAGAAGTCTGTCAACGGGGACACGCAAGCATGGCTTCTGAAGACACGATCGGACGGCTTCCCATCCTTCACATCGGCAGGCCTCCCCGGTCAGCACAGTGACCTCGGGGCCTCTGGGGGCCCAGCGGCGCGGATCGGTCGGACCGAATACCGTGATCATCGGCACGTGGAGGCGAGCGGCGAGATGGCTCAACCCCGAGTCATTCCCGATGAACATGGTCGCCTGCGCAAGCACACCGGCTATCGAGAGCAATGATTCGTGTTGAAGAACCCGTGGTTTCCTTGTACACATCTCAATAACCCGGGCGACGGCCCCGCCATCAGCCGGCCCTTCCACCACTACCGGCACCAGTCCCCTGGTTTGGCAGTACGCGATCGCCGCCGCAAATACCTCTGGCGCTCCGCATTTATGGAGACTGCCGCTGCCTGGGTGAAACAGCGCCAATGGGTGACCATCGATCCCGGCGATTGCTTCGAGTTCTACTTTGGCGGAAGCCATGAGGCTCGAGGGCAAAGCCAATCGTTGCCGATCTTGAACACCGTGGCCAACCGTCTCGATCGTCTCCATAAAGCGATCTTCCTGATGCACGGCCACCCTGGCGCTTGACATCGGCGATTGGACGATCACCTGTTTGGCTCCGGCCTCTAGAAGCGTCGAGCGAAGGCGCTCCTCCGGATCCCTCATCCAAGCGACGGCGAGATCACACCTTCGAAGCCAGAAATCAAGATCCGGCTCTAGGGGCAGTGCTCCGACCAATAAACTGAAGGCCCGGGCCTCAATGGGAAATACCGCTTGCACCTCTCCACAGACGAACAGCAGGCGACTGACGTCGCCTTGCGCGAGAAGCGCAAGATCGCAGACGGGAAATGCATGACGGATTTGCCGAATGGCCGCGAGGGAAAGAAGAATATCTCCTAACGTTCCGGGATGGATAATGACGATCGTCCGGTGCATGGTCACGCATCTTCCTCGACGCGCGTCCTCCGCCCGGCGTTCAGCTTACGTGCCAATTCCAGGTCAGCCGGCCGGTTCACGTTGATGAAAGAGAGGAACCGAGGATCGATGGAACGAATCTGTTCTTCCGGCACAACTTGCACAGAAAGTTCAGCGATCCCCGCCAATTCATGGAGGCGCAAATTCCCGGCGCTCATCATCAGCTTAAGGCGGGGAAGACAATCCTTTGAATAGATCGCGTGCATCGGCTGCAATCCCGTTGCTAGTTGTGGGATGACAACATCCGCCTCTCGATCGAATGCGGCCAGGAGTGTGATCACCGCCGGGTCCAGAAACGGCATATCACACGCGGCGGCAAACACCCGAGGATGGCTGGCATAGGATAGCCCTGTATACAGGCCGCCAAGGCTTCCGCAATCGGGCACCACGTCGGTGATCACTCGATGACCAAACTTTGAGAGTTGCGGGGTCGGCTCGGCCACAACGAGAAGAATTTCCGAGAACAACTGCTCAAACACGATCAATCCCCGTTCTACCAACGTCCTTCCGCCGAAATCCAGAAAACGCTTATCACGCCCCATGCGCCGGCTTTTGCCCCCGGCGAGTAAGACGCCGGTTATTTCAGCAGTCATTGAATTCATGGATCCTCTTCCAGTAGGGGTCCGAGTCGGAATAAAAAAAGGGGGTGGGCCTACCCCACCCCCTTTTTTGGTACCATCATCGAACGAAGAACCTACGAACCTACATTTTACCCTTCTTCTTATTAGCCCGTCGCGTCAGCACCCAGCCTTCCAAGACAACGATACCGACCGCGATCAGGGTTGGATAGATATACGTCTCTTTTGGAATCGGTGGTTCTAAGACTGTATAGTAGAACGCCGAGACCGCCATCTTTCTCCCGATATCACCGTTATGCCCATCCCACGCGAAGAAGACGGTCGGGATGTACTTCCCGGCTTCAAAATACGTATCTTCTTCGTAGTCGGCTTTTAGCGGTCTCTGGATAATCAGTGTCCAAAAACCGTCCTTCCATTCGGCCTTCAGGAGCTTCATTTTCTCCGCGTAGTCATCACGGTCTTCAAAGTCCTGATCCCACCCGGTTCCGGCAAAGGCTCTCAATGACCCATCGGCTTCCCACTTCACGATATCCACGGGATACTTGTCATCTCCCCATAGATACCGTGGCTTCTCAGGTGGCGGAAGTTCCTGCCATTTAATTGGAAATTGAAATGCGAAGGCATCGTTATAAACGGTGTACTGGATCTGTTTTGCAGCAATAGAATCCGGCTCACCTGTCTTCGGCGCCTGTTCTTTAATTCCATACGTATCGAGGTTCACCTCCGTAGGTTCGAACGGCAGTTTACCTTCAGCAACGCTCTTGGATCGATCTTCCCATTGGAACATGAAGGCAATGTGTTTGTCGTTATACACGGACTTGACCCACACATCGTCGATGCGGTTCACAAAGTTACGCGGCTTATGGGTGATCTGCCCGCCGAATAGCACGATCCGCCGCTCGCGCTTCTGCCACATTTCGTTTTCCGGATCGTCCGAGATCTCACCCTCTACCGGACCGGACCGCATCACGAAGTTGACCTTCGGCTTATCGGTCAAGGGATCGATAGGAAGCGGCTCCCCATTGATATCACGCTCACAGAGCGACTGGACGAAGTTGGCAATATGCCACCGTTCTTCAACCGTGGTGTTGTCCGCAAACGACGGCATCGGCGTCCCGTTCACCCCGGTCGAAAAGGTCCGGAAAATATTCTTCACGTTGTACGCATCCTGGCGGCTCCCTCTAAAGTTCCAGCACTTATGCCAGCTGGCCGGCTGGATGGGGAAGCCCCAGTCATCTTTCAAGTTGAAGGCGTTTCCATCTCCACGTCCATTGACTCCGTGGCACTCGATACATTTCTTGTCGACAACTAGCTGTGCGCCTTTCTCAATACTCTCTTTGGTCGGCGGAATCGGCTTGATGCTGTCCAACTGCAGCACGGTCTGGGTTTCGGTCTCTTGGTCATCAAACTTGCGGTCCTTCACGAGCTGGCTTGTGACAAAGGAGAGCACTTGCAGGCGCTGTTCATCTGACAGAATACCTTCCCATGACGGCATCGCTGAGCCAGGGAGCCCATGAGTCACGGTTTCAAAAAGGTCATTCTGACCCGGAGTGGGCCTCTTAGCATCGAACAGCGGCAACTCGCCACTAGCCGTATGCCTGATCTTAAACGTCCCCTGATTGAAATTGCGCGGACGAGGCCACAGACGATCGGCAGCCGGACCATCTCCAGCTCCATCGACACCATGGCACCAGACGCACTTGGTAAAATATACGCGCTTACCGGCCTCAATCATCTCGGCCGGAGGAAGAGGAGCCAAATCCCCTTTCTTAAAGCCCTCTGGAAGTCCGGAGCCACCCTCCTGTGCGAAGATCGACGGCCCTGCACTGCCGGAGATCATGATAACGCTCAGCGCGGCGATCCCTATAAAAAGCGACTGAGTCTTAAACCGAAGATGCCTCATATCTCCACCCCTTCACCGAATTGTGTAGGATTAATCCCAAGTTCTAGGATAATAGCCGGTATGCCAATACTCGAACATGACGACTTTCCAGATTTCATCCGTCGTCAGGTGTTGCTCCCAAGGCGGCATGACAGAAGCCCAGGGGAATCCCTCACGCGGCAGCCCGATCCCCCCTTTGGAGACACGCCAGAAGATGAAAGTCTCCTGTAATTGAGCTATTGTTCCAGGATCGGTGAAATTAGCAGGAATCGGGTTAAAGGCGAACGCATGCAAACCACGTCCGTTCAGGTTGTCCCCATGGCAAAAATGACAGTTCTGAAAGAAGATCTCTCCACCTTCACGAACATACTTAAGATAACCTTCCGCTTTGGGATCCCACGGATTGGCGTCCGGCTTCATCAGCCGTCCCATACCTTGCTCAACAATACGCGCGTCCGTAAACGCCTGATCGTACTTGCCTTCCGTGTTCACGCGATAGGGATTTGAGGAGGTCTGTAGCACGAACGTCTTCCCATGCACTTTGGTGCTGGCCGGAGGCGCCGGGTGGACGGTTCTCAGCTCAATCGGTTCGTCTAGGTTTGGCAAAAATGAACTGTAGGAAAACCCCCATAAGAT
>JBOHOS010000208.1:0-2248 GCA_050731295.1 Nitrospiraceae bacterium
CTTCAAGGGCATGTGCTTTCGTGAACGGAGCCATAAGGGCGATGAGCCCGAGAAATAGAACAGACAAACCGGTGAGTCTCATGCCTGGCTATCCTTTCCTGCATGGGAACCACCGGGTGTCCGGTCGGATCACAATAAATGGGCTGTAGAACCGGCGCCTCCAGTGGGCTGGTCGGCGGTCTCTTCTCTGTCAGCGTTGGTGAGGCGCAGACTCGAGACGAAGTTTCTCTTTGCGCTCGATCTGCACGACTTTCGAGTCGTGAATAAGGACTTCAACAGAGCCGTAGCGAATGCCCTTGAGAGCCAGCGCAATCTTTCTCTCAATCTCGCGAAACGCTTCGTGATCCCATCGGTCTTGGCTGTCCACGGCTATCTCCTCCGCTTGTAGTGTCGAACGCTCTCCTCAAATTAGGTGAGGCATATTCGCTTAACGCAACAATGACTTTGCTGCCTTTGTTCCGGTGCCAGCAGAAGATCGACAAGTTCGTGTGATTAAGAGTTTCATAATTCCTACATATCCGATAGAGTTTTTGATAATAGAGCAAGAAATGAGCAATGTAAACACACTTACTAAACAATGTCAGAAAATGTTTTAGGAAGAGAGAAGAGGCTCTGGCCGCGTCAGTGCACGGGGTACTTCCTGCAGCGATTTGTTCTTCTTAGGATTCTTAGGCGAGCAGCCGGCGAAGGAGAATTCAAAAAAACAAACAGACCGAACGTTCCTTGGATCCTGCGCGAGAACAGGGAACGTCAAAGTCCTTAAAAATCGCTACGAGAGAGTTCGGAGTCACTTCTTTCGGATAAACCCGTGCAGCGGATGATCACGTTTTTCAGAGCTCCATCGAGAGCGGCAAGAAGATGCCAGGTGAGCGACCCGACCATGGCTTGTTCCTTTGCAGAGAATGGTTCACTGGCTCTCAAGAGTCTCTCATCACCTGTTGAATCGCGGCTTCCAGCCGGCTGATTTTGTCCCTCATGCTAACCAACGGATCATTCATACTGTCCGCGCCATCGGCTTGCGCCGAATCCTAGAGACGCCGTGCGCTGTTTGTGTAGGCATCGACTCAACCGCTGGACGCCTCGTCGCGGTCTCTGGACCATGACAGTATCATCTCTTCGACACCCATGGGCAGGTCGAAGTGGAGCCTTAAGTTGTCTCCGTGCAAGGGGTCAGTTCGGTAAGTTGGTAATGATGGGCTAGAATAAGCAATTTCTGGCGATCTGAGACCTGCAATTTACTGAAGATATTGGTGAGATGATGGCGGACGGTGATCTCACTGAGAGAAAGCTGATGGGCGATTTCTTTGTTTTTGAAACCCTTGCCGATGAGTTTGATGATGTCTCGTTCGCGGCTGGTCAAGCTGTTAATTTTGGCGATCTCCCGCCCGCCTTTCCCGACAGGACGCAACGTGTTGAAGCTGATCACGTCGGGGCGCACCCGCAGCCGTTCCACTTCCCGACGGCCTTCGCGACAGAGACTTTCGATGGCGGCGATGAGGACGGCCGGCGGCTGAACCTTGAGCACGACGCCGCCCGCCCCGCAGCACAGCGCTTTTTGCGCCAACGCCTCATCTCCTAAACTGCTCAAGACGAGCGTGAGTGAATCCTTAGCAGCTTGTCCGAGATCTTCGATAAGTTTCAAGACATCCATTCCGGATAGATCAAGATCAAGGAGGATGACATCGGGGTTCTCACGGACCGCCGCTTCCACGGTAGTTCCGGGCGCGCCCACCTCGCCGGCTATGAAAATATCGGGACGAGTTTCGAGGATCAATCGTATCCCCGCCCGTATCATATAATTAATACTTACGATGAGCACTTTCATCTGTGCCGTTCCCTTTCTGGGTTCTCTGAATATCTTACGTGTCGTTAAAAAATGAATCTCTCCGTCTGACTCTCACGTCTCTCAGGTGTGTATCAAAAGGTAGTAACCGTTGGAGAGCCGTTGTGAGTTTCACCTATCAGATGAAGGAGTGAGTTATGGTAGGGTTTACGAAAATTGTACATAGGAATTTGCAGCATAACGATGTAGGAATAAATGAAGAACATAAAAATACATGTATTACTAGGTGGTTAGAAGGCTTCTGTTGTTATGGGGTGGGACACTTCTCAACTGGCCCGAGAAGTATAGGAAACATAGTCTTACAAACATCGCAGTGTCGATGTGCTTTCAGGGAAGCTTAAGTTTTCTAGCAGGGGCTCAGATCAATAAGCTGATAGTGATGGGCCAGGATAAGGAGCTTCTGGC
>JBOHOS010000209.1:0-2957 GCA_050731295.1 Nitrospiraceae bacterium
GTGCCGGCTTTCGCATAGGCCACGGTCTTGGCCTGCTCGTCGGTGACGTCGCATCCAGCCTTTTTCAAGGCGTACAGCTGGTTATGCAGGATGTCCATTCCGGGTTCAGAATACTTTGGCCCCTGCATCGATGTGATGCTGGTCTCGATCATGTTCGTCAGATTGATTTGGGTTTCGATCCCGCTCGCGCCTTTGGCCTGTTCGAGGAACTCTCCGGCTTTCGGATGCATGAGGCTTCCGCATCCGGCGCTCGCTAGGACCGCAAGGCAAAATGCAAAAGTAAAAATGTAAAAATGGATCGACTTCCTGATGTCGGGCCACTCGCCTGTCCCGTCACTACGCATCATTCCCTCCCTCTATCCGGATCATGCTCACCCTTGTCTCACCTCTAGCCCGGACCAAAAATCGCTTTGACCAGTTCCTGGATACTTCGCTGCATTTCGGGATCATCCGTAATGGGCCGGGCCACGGCGGCCTCGCAGGCTCGGACGGCCGGTACGCCTTTCCGAATCAATTCGCCGGCATAGATCAACAGCCTCGTGCTGACGCCTTCTTCCAACCCATGGTTGCGAAGATTGCGGACCTTTTCACCGACTTTGACCAGCCGTTGCGCAATATCTTTCTCGACGCCCGCCTCCCGCTCCAAAATCTGCGCCTCGATCGCCGGAGGCGGATAGGTGAATTCGATGGCCATGAACCGCTGCTTCGTGCTCTGCTTGAGATCCTTCAGCACGCTCTGATAGCCGGGGTTATACGAAATGACGAGCATGAAGTCATCCACCGCTTCGATCACTTGCCCCTTCTTGTCGATCGGAAGCAAGCGCCGGTCGTCGCTCAGCGGATGGATGATGACCGTCGTGTCTTTCCTCGCTTCAACGATCTCATCCAGATACACAATGGCCCCGTGCTTGACCCCGAGCGTCAACGGTCCATCCACCCAGATGGTTTCTTCACCCTTCAACAGATACCGGCCGACCAGATCCGATGCGGTGAGATCCTCATGGCAGGCGACCGTG
Source organism: Nitrospiraceae bacterium (assembly GCA_050731295.1). Classification (GTDB taxonomy): domain Bacteria; phylum Nitrospirota; class Nitrospiria; order Nitrospirales; family Nitrospiraceae; genus JBOHOS01. Next base: position 1,017 of record JBOHOS010000209.1, read on the forward strand.
ATGAGCGGGCGGCCGAGCGCGTACGCCATGTGCTGGACGAACCGTGTCTTGCCGCATCCGGTAGGCCCCTTGAGCATCACCGGCATGTGGCTCTCGGCGGCGATCCTAAACAGCCCGACCTCGCCGTTCACGTCGGCATAATAGGGCTCCTCGTGTAGCCGATAGCGGTCGACGGCCAACTCGTGTCCTTTAGATTTCGACGGTATGTCGGTCATAAGCCACGAATAACTGAAAGTAGGGCGAAATAGCAAGTAAGGGCGGGGCACGGGGATGGTGGGTTGGTCGCGCTGCGTGAACGAATGATCGGGGGCCGGTGCATCACCCGGCCCCCGATCCGGCGTCGCCTTAATGCTTCATCGCCTTGAGGTGCCCTTTGAGGATTTCGGAGTTCTGAATCTCCGCATTGCCTTTACCCAGATCGTGCGCCTTCATAAAATGCTCGGTCGCACTTTTGTGATCTCCTGATTTGTCCAAGGTCAGCGCCAGATTGTAGTGCGCTTCAGCGGACTGTGGATCGGCTTTCGCCGCTTCCATGAAGTGCTTCTTCGCGACGTCCCAATGACCTTTATTGTAGTGTTCGATGCCTTCGGTATTGTGCGATTCACCTTTCGACCCGACCGCTGTTTTCAACGCCGGAGCCGTTTTGCCCATATCCTTATCCGCCGACGCGGTCCCTGCAACCAAGGCCGCACACAATGCGAAGACCGACACCGCGAGGAATTTTTTCATAACACCCTCCTTTGTATTGAAGTTGTGTGATCACCTTTCTTTGATCTTACTTGTTTCTAGTACGGAATGGCACAGCAATCGGATGGGTGGGTTGGGCCCGGTCAATCCTTCCGAACCGCATCCAGCACTTCTCGAACTTTCTGAACCAGGGCATCGGGCGTAAACGGTTTCTGAAGAAAGGCGGTTCCGTCCGATGCGCCGTGATGCACAATCGCGTCATCGGTATAGCCCGACATGTAGAGGACTTTCAGGTGAGGGCGCTCTGCCACCAGGCGTTTAGCCACATCACTGCCGCTCATCTGCGGCATGACGACATCCGTGATCAAGAGGTGAATCTGCCCCAGATACCGCGCCCCTGCCATCAGCGCTTCGAGGCCATGACGCGCTTCCAGCACGGTGTATCCCTGCTGGCACAGCGTATCGCGCACGAGCGCCCGGATCGCCGGCTCGTCTTCGACGACGAGCAGGGTCTCCGTGCCGACAGGCGCCGTGCCGGCGGCGGGAAGGCCCGCCTCCGGGATCGCCGTCGGTTCCTCCACCCTTGGCAGATAAATCGTGATAGTGGTTCCCTCGCCCGGCTCGCTATCCACGAAGACGTCCCCGTCAGCCTGCTTGACGATCCCATAGACCGTAGACAGCCCGAGCCCGGTGCCCTTTCCCGGCTCCTTGGTGGTAAAGAACGGCTCGAACAGATGAGCACGCGTATGGTGATCCATGCCGCAGCCGGTGTCGGTGACCATGAGCCGCACATAGGAACCGGCTTTCACGCTTGCGTGCCTTCGCGACGGCGTTTCGGTAAACTCGACGTCGTCGGCCTCGATCGTGAGGTTCCCACCTTTCGGCATCGCATCTCTCGCGTTGATGGCCAGGTTGAGGATGACCTGCTCGATCTGCCCCGGGTCCATGGAAATCAGTCCGAGGGTCGGCGCCAACGCCACCGACAGGTTCACATCCTCCCCGATGACGCGCATCAACATTCTTTCGAGATTCTTGATCACGATGTTCAAATCGAGGATCTTGGGTTGCACGACCTGTTTCCGACTGAAGGCCAGGAGTTGGCTGGTGAGCGTCGCCGCCCGATTTCCCGCTTGCCTGATCTCGTCGATGTCGTCACGAAACGGATCCCCCGGCTTGAGGCGATTGAGGACCACTTGGCCATAGCCCATAATGACGGTCAACAGGTTATTGAAGTCGTGCGCGATGCCGCCAGGC
>JBOHOS010000210.1:0-5147 GCA_050731295.1 Nitrospiraceae bacterium
CGTCCAGTCAGTGTCATTGTCACAATACTTGAAATCCGCCAGTGATCCCTTGGTATTATCGCCGTACTGGCCGACGCTTGTGCAACCAGCAAACCCGGTTGTGGCGGGGCAACCATCATGGAAGATGGGAACAAGCTGCGCCTTATTGCTTCCGATCGTAAAATCAAGTAGCGGGATCGGCGAATTGGTAGCCACCGCATAGGTCGTGACTTTCTGATCGCCCTGCTTATCGCCCCTTAGATCCGTGGTTTTTGCATAATGGGCGAGTCCAGCCAAGTAATAAGAACCTTGCTTCGTCGGTTCTTCGATACAGAGGCCTCTTATACTTGCAAAGTTTCCCGCTTTTGATGTGCAAGCCTTATCGTTGATTGCACTGGACTCCCCTGTAAATACATTTCCAATGCCCTCGAGAGTATTGATGTTCGAGTTGGTGATGAGGGTTTGCACGCTCGGTGTATCCGAGGTGCTGATAGCTGTAGGCCAATAGGAGCCGGGGAGGCTGTCGGAATCAAACGACGGAAAGGTATCGCTAAAAAGAAGGACAAATGGTTTAGCGCAGTATGGGCAATTGCTATAGGGGTCTGTCCACGTGGATTCAACAGACAAAGTTGACGGCGCCCCTTCGTCAGGTGAGCTGAGTTGGAATTGCGTCGTTGGCCCGGTTAGTCCCTTAATGTGCCGTATGGCCTCGTAATACATCTCACCGATGGGATTGCCCCAACTCTTGCAAGTCCCTTCTGCGGGAGAAGAAGTCCCCGATGGCGTACAGTTTCCTTCGGTTCCTCCAACGTTGTAACGGCCCGTGCTGAAATTATATTGGAGTATCTTAAAGCTGTCGATGTTTTTAATAATTGTTGACGTCGTGCTTCGTTTGATTGTGCCATTGGCAGCGTTTATCTCATTGTTCACATCGACAATGTTGCTACGAAGCACGCCACCGCTGAAGTTTGCCTTATAGCTTCCCGTGATCAATGCAAACTTCATAAGAATGACGTCGTCAGCGGGGTTTGACGTCCCTTGGGTATTGATTCCCTGTCTCTGGATTAACCCCGTAGGTTTATAGGTGACATTGCCCGTAGCCGTATCTGTATATTTTTCACAGTTCCCCTCCAGCATTAAGGGATTGCAGACCAAGACGTTTGCATTATAGGTTGCGATCAATAGAGGGGCGACTAAATTTTGCGAACCCGTTCCCTCAAATGTCTTGATACACTGCTTTACTTCGGTGCTCGCCGCGTAGGGAAAATACCCGTCAAGAACATATAACAAGGACGAGGTTTCGCTGCTGGAGGTATTTAAATTACAGAAACTGACACTGCTTCCAGTGAGGAGAGAGGTCGGCATAAGCGAGGGCAGGTCACTACCATTATAGGCTTTCACCCACGCATGGTTATCCGTAGTCAACAAGGTCCTGTTGAGGACCGTTAAGGCTCCGCCCCCTGAAGAATCGGTACCCGAAGTATCCTGGCTCCGATAGCCACCGTAAAGCACTTTTCGAATGACGTCGATCCGCGCCATTGTGCCCCAATTAAGGAAATTGCCACTCCACGTGTTGGAACAAAAGTGTAGGTTGGCTCCAGTCGCTACCGTCGTAGGCTCGAATCGATTATTCTGGTACGCATAACACTTGTTCGAATCAAAATAGCCATAGTAGTGTATAGAGTCTTTGTATGTGGTATCGATGGAGCCATCATTATCAAGATCCATAATATCGTTGTAGGCCTTATAGAACAGGCGGTGATCCTTTGACATAACGATCGTGATCAGGGGAGGGACGGATTGGTTGATAAATGGCGGATAAGCCGTATAGTCAGCTAGTGTTGGAGTTTGAGCTGACGCGGGTTGATGGGACATCATCACAAGAATTGCGACCAGCAGAGTGCCATGCACCATCTTTATCTTCATCGCACTTCTCCTTATGTTATCCCTCGCTTAAGAAATACTTCTCGAATGCTTCCGGCATGTCGATTCCGTAGAAGCTGATTTCGACCACGCCCCTTGTGGATCAAGCTTAACCTTCACTTCCACGTGTGTCAGTATTAGGGAGCGCGAATGCATGATCACATCCTTGATATATGGAAATCGTTTTCCATCCATGATGGGATATGTATTAGTGAACCGCTCGATATACCCCAGATGCCCACTAATTCCTCTGTTTGTGCCTAACCGTCAAAGGCACCCTCTAGCACAATGGTGGTCATCAGGAGGATCAAAAGAACTTCTCGAAGAACTTTTAGTCGAGAAGTTTCTGGTCGATAGACCTCTGTCAATTTTGCTGCATTAGTTACACCAAGATGTTGCACACAAAATTACAACTTCTTCTGGCACGTTTCCCCGGTAACCGTGCAGGCATAGACAGCGCTAATTTGACTTGTGGTATTGGTGGCTGTGTTTCTCGCCACGCAATTAATCCGATAGAAAATGTCGACGCCGCCGCCTGCCGCACCCGCAGCGGTTCCCTCGTAACCCGACGCAAATTGCAACGAACCTCCGGCTTTTGGTTTGGCGTACAACCGATCAATATCTCCATTCACAGCGAACCCATTGACGGTCATGGTCGTATTGGGAACCGCGTTAACGTCATCGGGATTGTTATCCGACTGTCCCATAATCTCTTGACTTAACGTAAGCTGATTGGTTGCCGGTACAGGTCCGACTGGCGCCGCGGTACTCAGAAATGGGTTTGGCACCGAACCCAGGTCCATGGTCTGCTGGATAATGTTGACAGCAGTCCCTAAACAGGACTCGGCGGCAGTGGCGGCAGATTCACCCGTCCGCAAAAAGCCGGCAATTCGGTTCTCTAAGCCGGTTACTGCAATCCCTGCGATCCCGATCACTGCCATGATGACCATGATCAGCAGAACGGTAAGAAGAGTGACTCCGTCCTCATTTGCGTTCACACGCGTAGTGAAGTTGCTATTCACTTAGCCATTCCCATTTCAAAGTCCCAGATTTCTAGCTTCAACGGTTCTGGTCAGGAGCCTGCGGCGTAGTTGCGTGGGGTATGTGGTGGCGTTGTAATCCCCTGCGGCAAAGACTCCAGTGGTTGGATTGTGATCAGCCACAATTATGGCCGCGGGGGTACTAATCGCAGCCGTTTTGCCTTCTCCGAATCCCTGATCATTCTGAGCCTGGCGCGCGACAATGCTGATCTGGACCAACCGAATGGTATCGGGGGTCAGCGGCGCTGACGCCCAGTTAGTGTTAGAGATGAAATCACCCTGATCAAACGCATTATTGATCACATTCTGATCATCCACGACGCGGTCTGCCACCCCACCGTTCACTGCCGCATTGCATCCGTCACAGGTATAGGTTAGCTGTAGATCCTCAATTCCATCTGCGATCGAGACGCAGGGACTCCCAGCCACATTGCAATTCAGAGCCGCAGTAATGCCTCGTACAAGACATGGGGCCGCACCACAGAGGCCATTCGGATCAGGAGGAGGGATGATCTGATAGGTAATGCACTGCAACATATAGACCGGCGTACCAATAGGGAACACGACTGGGGCACCAATCGCGCCATTGAGCGTTAGCGTATCACCAGCGATTGTGGCAGTGCTTGATACAGATCCTCCAATCGAGATCGCTCCACCGCCCACAAAACCGGCACTAGCCATCGCAGTACCAGCACTCGGTTGGAGGGTAATGGCATTAAAAGGGCCTGTCGCCTGAGCCGAGAGTGTCCACAAAGGAGCGGTTGAACTGGTTGTCGGCACAACAACCGAAAACGAATCCGGCCCAGCATCGGCCCCACCAATATTGTTATCTGCAGGAACAATCGCGGTGTTGCAGGCACCGACTGGTCCGGACATGCCAAACCCAGCCATTTTCAGATCGTGCGAGATCAGTTCCATCGCCACTCGCACACTCTGTTGTGTCTGAGCAGTTTGATCGTTTATCACCATTGCCTTGTTGCTGCTTGTCAATACCGTAAACCCCGCGGCGACAATTACCAGAGTAATCGCTAAGCCGGCCATGAGCTCGATTAATGTGGCGCCATGCTCACCGAAATATCTTTCATGCATACCTACTTCACCATTGAGAGGCAGGTTGTTGCTTATTCCGGCGCTATCACCGTGGCCAACGTCAGCGTTCGAGTTCGCCTCGCACTCGTGTCGCTGTTGATTGATCCTTGCCAGATCACTTGGACATTGACCAAGTTCTGATTGAGAGATGGTGATGTGGGTCCGGTAGGGACCACGGAGACTCGTCCTTGAACTCCACTAAGCCGCGAGGCGGCCAATCTGGCTTGCCACTGGGTGTAATCTCCTATGGCCATTGGATCGGTCGTCGGTTGGGTCGTGCCCACTAGTGTATCAATGTTGTTGTATACGGCCGCGTTGCGACGATTAAACTGAATCCGCTCAACCATGTCGGCCGCCAGATTCGTGGCAAGAGTCAATTCGTTTGCATCTACGTTCCGACCGAGCGACATGCCTTGCATCCCTGCAAGCGCAAGCAGGCCAATCGCGAGCACGGTAGCGGCAAGCATGCCTTCAATGAGAGAGAATCCAGCTTCTGCATTAGAGAATGGAGAAGATCTGTGAGACCAAGTTTTCACAGTTACAGTCCGTTTACGACGTACAAATAGCGGTTGCACACCACCGTACTTTCCCGCCAGCCGTTACGCTTATTGAATAGACAAGTCCGTAACGATTTGTGACTGTAACGGTTTGAATCACAGCGCCGCCCCCCACTCGTAGCCCAAGTGAACTGAATTGGACAGGGCCTCCTGCCACTGTTGTGACATCGCGGACCGACTCAGTAAATGGAGACATTACTGTCCCGCCGGCAGGATTAGTAAAGGTGGCTGTGAGTTGGCCACCTGCAACTGCCGGCGTTACGATAACCGTGGTGTTCTGATTCATGGCTGCCATTCTGGCAAGGCTGAAACTGCCCTGAAGCCCGGTGACTGCTTGTCGCAATTGAGACCGAGCATTCCACTGAATGTAATTCGGGGCCGCCATAGCTGCGGCAATGCCCATGATTCCGACAACGATCAGGACTTCTATCAAAGTAAAACCAGCCTCGCGAGTGCGAAACAAGGACTTGGAACATGGAGTTTCGTGAACCTGCATAGCGGTAGAAAGTGTAGCACGCGCTATGCCGGTTGCCCTTTGAGAGAGAGGGGGGGCTAAGAC
>JBOHOS010000211.1:0-6158 GCA_050731295.1 Nitrospiraceae bacterium
GAGGTAGTAGGCTACTGCCTTAGCTGTGAAGGAGTCAACGAGAGGGGCCGAACACACACGATGTTCTCCGAGCGCGGCAATCCTGAACTGAGAAGCCTCGATGCTCGCCTCCATGCCTTGGGGTTCCGCCTTGCCGTGACCAGCGCTCGCTAGCTCGATTACCACAAGGCCGGCTGCGCCGCGCGCCGGACGAGTTCCATCCTCAACAAGTCAATACTCATGCCTGACCCTAATTCTCATTGTCCTGACCCCTTAAATCCCCCCATAATAATGGATCGTTGAACGATAGCAGTCCGGGTTGTGCGCTGTCAGAATCTAAAAAAGGCCTAGGACGTAGCGATGCGATAGCTTGTATTCTTGCTACCGCCTTCGTTGCGGATGAGCAACCCGCTGTCAATCAGTTCCTTGATATCGCGCTGGGCGGTCGGCATGGAGCACTTCGCGATGGCCGCCCACTTTCGCGCTGTCAGCTTGCCCTCAAAACCGTCGAGGAATCGATTGAGAACTTTCCTCTGGCGCTCATTGAGAGAGACCCCTGCATTGCGTTGCCAGAAATCAGCCTTGCGCAAAACGTCAGCGCAGCCGATCTCAGCAGCGTCTATCGCTCTTGAAAAGCATTCGATAAACCAGAGAAGCCTTTGGGTGATATCTAAGTCGCCTTTCTGAGTGGTTTCCAGCGATGCGTAATATTCGGGCCGCTCGCGGCGAACCTCGCTCGCGAGACTATAGAATCGCTGCGGTGAATTTTCCGAACGCGCAAGGCTCCTATCAGCAAGTGCTCGCGCAATGCGACCGTTGCCGTCGTCGAACGGATGGATGGTGACAAACCAAAAATGTGCAATAGCGGCATGAAGTAGGCCATCGATTGTTGGCGACTCATTGAGCCACGTGAGGAAGCCTTGCATCTCTCCCTCGACGCGCTCGGCTGGCGGAGCCTCGTAATGAACCTTTTCATGCCCCACGGGACCTGAGCGGACTTGCATCGGGCCATCAGCATCGTCGCGCCAGCCGCCCGTCTTAATCCTGCGAAACTCTGAATAGCCGCTCGGGAACAAAGCCGCCTGCCAGCCAAACAGCCGTTCGCGTGTGAGAGGGGTGTTGAAATCGTTCGTGGCATCGAGCGTCATCGCAACAATGCCCTCGACGCGCCGATCCTCGACCCCGAGGGCAGCCCCGGGAACGCCAAGTCGGCGTGCCACCGAGGAACGGACGCTTGCTGGATCCAAGCGCTCGCCCTCGATCTCCGCGCTTTTGATGGCCTCTTCGGTGACAGCCACCCATTCGGCCTCACGTCGTAGCTCGAAGCCTAGACGTGACATACTGCCGAGGAGCCTGCCTTGCTTAAGATGGGCATCGGCCAGCGGCTTGAGTAGCTGCTCAGCATTCCAGCGGAAGTGCGGCCAATCAGGAAGTTCCCAAATATACATATTCGCATCAGTATATGATGCAAATATATTGTAATTCGCCTCATATTGCAACATATTCAAGTCAATATATGACGCGAATAAGGCATCCCCGCCGGTGTCGCCCGCATTATCGATTTGCGGTTTGCCGCGAAACTGAACGGACTGCAAGAGATTCCTCAAGGGCTTCCCAGAGACGTTGCCTGAACACCGCGTATGGGCTGACGTTGAGTAAATCTCGGGCTAATAAGCTACTGTCTTTGCGGAGGCGTACATGAAAAAGTGCAAGGCCTATCAAGCGGAATTGATCGAGAGCCTGCGCGGCCCTGGAAGAAGATGACCCGGAGCTGTTCCTCCTGGCATTACGGAATGGGCAGAGGCCCAGGGCGGGGTCGCAGCTCCCCGACAAGACAAAACTCAACCGCGAGAGCCTGTACAACTGCTCTCCGAGCGCGGCAATCCTGAACTGAGAAGCCTCGATGCCCTCCTCCATGCCTTAGGGTTCCGCCTTGCCGTGGCCAGCTCTCGCTAGCTCGATCGATGGAATCTCACCACGGGGCTGCTTCGGCCGCGCCCACGGACGAGGTCCATCCTCAACAAGTCAATACTCATGCCCGACCCTCGGTCTCTACACTCCACTTGACCCTCGGTCTCTACACTCTTCGAACTCGAACTCTTTGCGTGATCCCAACACGCGCACGAACCATTTCGCGCTGCGCCGCGGATCACGGACGGCTAGTCCGAAGTGACCGACAGTGCCGATTGTGAACGGTACCTTCATGGCTGCTACCTTAATAGCTCAAAAGGAAGCGTGTCGACATGCCCTTAGCGACCGTCCTCAAGCGTCTGGGGAGGATGCACGCGTTGTTGCTGCTCTCGGGTGAGGATCTGTCGCGCTTTGAGATAGCCGAGGGCCTTCACCTGGGTGATCCGGCTCCGAAACTGTTCAAGGCCTTGAACGGCGGTCGCGATCTTGTCCTCGGGCGCCGGCGTCTCCCCATTCTGATGGCGAAGAAGGTTCAGGAGCTGTAGTTCGGCTCCTTTCAGCTTCGCCTGCTCGATCAACACGGTTTTTCTGGTCTCGTTTTTCGCGGCCACGAGGGTCGAGACCTGCTCTGGTGTGAGCCCGAGCCGCCCGGTTTGGTCGAGAAAATAATCGAACCCGAGGGGGCCTGGACGGTTTCCATGACCGGCGCCCGCATGGCCGGACCGTTCCTTGTCTGCGGCATGGCGCTGGCGGTTCTGTTTCAACTCGGCCAGCTTCTTACGCTGCTCCTCTGTCAACTGAGCGTCGATCTGGTCGGAGACCGCAAAGAGCTTGTTGAAGAGCACCCCTTCTGTCTCACCCGTCTTCTGCATTTTGGCGCGGATCACCTCAGGATCCATCTCCGGCCGTGTCACCAGCTCATCTGCCTCCACGCGGCTGAGGTCGATTTCCGTGCCCAACCGAAGTACCTCGCGCCGTGCGGCTTCCAACAGCGAGTGAATGGATTGCGCCTGGGCATCGGTCAGGCGCAGTTCGTCGCGGTAGCCGTTGTAGCCCCGTCCAATGCCCTCCAAGGACATCAAGCCGATTTTCGTATTGAACCCTTGCGATATCCGAAACGCCATGGCCGGATGCGACGACGCACGAACCTTGGCTTGCTGATCGGCCGTGAGCACCCCGCGCAGGTTGGCAAGCGTGTCGATGAAGAGATTGAGCTCATCGGTCTCAATTCCTCCGGTCAGCGTATTGGCGATGCGGTACTCGTTGTCCTGCAACAGACCGTGGCGGCGCTTCTCCTCTAGCTCCTGGAACATCCCGACCAGAACCGCCTCCTTCATCCACATCGCGGTCTTGATCCGCTGGACGAGACCGGCCATGGCCTCCTTCTGCTCCGTCGTCAGCCCTAGACTGTGACTGAGGTGCGCATAGTACCCGGCGATCTCCTCAATGGCACGGATCATCCGTGGACCCGGCGTGAACTCCATGTCCTGCGATTGGGCAGACAGGTGGCTCGACATGAAACCGATCATCAAGACCGCCAACATCAGTTTCTTCATCGGTGCACTCCTTGATGGATTCAGAGTCCTGCGCGTTTTCGGACCCTGTCCAGGCCGAGGACCCGCGCGGCCGTCTGGATCCGGTTCATGAGGAGCACAGCATACGATGCCGCATGCCGTCAAGCCGGATGTTACGGCGGTCCCAAGGCAGCGGACGGGTCCCAGCTCAAAGAGTCGGATGGGGTAGAAGGACGAGGCAGCAATGGAGGCAAGCGGCGTCCCTGAAGCGAGACGTTTTCAGTGTCGTTCTAGGCTGGTGTTGAAACCGTCACGTGACACGTTACATTTGATGTGCGATCAGGACGTTTGGCGACGGGGACACGGAGGAGTTGTACCTGACGGGTAGATCGAAGCGTTTTCCTTCAGAAATCTTGAAGAGGGCGCTGCGGAGACTGGATAGTATTTCACCATTGGACGCCTAACGACGGGTGGAAGCCGATGCTCTCAAAGCTCGCGCAGTTCAACGGAGCGTGAGGAGTCTCATAATCGACAAGTCCTTTGGAGCAAAGTTTGGGCTTTTGCCACTATGCTGGAACTTCCTAAAGCGTGGCAGCAGACTGCCTGAGGCGGGCATTGAACTGGTCGTTAGACTTCTTGGGCCAGCTTGACGAATAGTAAACTGCTTGTTTACTATTAGGCGTGATCAAATCGTTCCGTGACTCCAATGCTGAGCGAATCTTCAATCGTCAGTTCGTACGGAAATTCCCGCGTGATATTCAGCAGCGGGCGTTCATGAGGCTCGGCGCAATCGACGCGGCGGTGAAGCTAGAGGACCTGCGTCTGCCCCCTTCGAACCGATTGGAAGCTTTGAAAGGCGATCGCAAAGGGCAGCACAGTATCCGCATCAATGATCAATGGCGCATTTGCTTCGTATGGTGCGACGGGCACGCGGAGCAGGTGGAAATTGTGGATTATCATTGAGGAGGCATCATGGCCAAAAAAGCACGTATTGCTCCTGTGCATCCGGGGGTATATCTCAAGGAACTCCTGGAAGAATTGGAACTATCTCAATATCGCCTGGCGCACGATATTGGAGTGCCCGCTATGCGCATTAATCACATTGTGCACAGGACGCGCCCGGTGACGGCCGAGCTCGCATTACGGCTCGGTCGCTACTTCGGACAAAGTCCACGCTACTGGTTGAACCTACAGAGTCGGTATGAAATGGACGTGGCGGAGGATGCACTTGGCGAACGGGTGGTCCGGGAAGTCCGCCCGTTCAAGGTTGTGGCATGAATTGCCCTTACGGTCTCGAAATCATCTCCGTCATCGCTCAAATCGCTGGAGAACCTTTCTCCGGGTACCTTTTCTTTTTTCATGGCATGGAAAACCAATAAGAGAAACGTCTATCATGGCTGACAGCGCACATGAAAAGAGCAAGGCCTATTTAGCGGAATTGATCGAGAGCTTGCGCAATCCCTGCGAGGCCGAAGACTATCTCGATGCGGCGCTGGAAAAAAATGACTCGGAACTGTTCCTTCTGGCATTACGGAATGTCGCAGAGGCCCAGGGCGGGGTCGCCCAGCTCGCCGACAAGACGAAACTCAATCGTGAAAGCCTGTAGCTTGATGTGTTGATTCCCCATGGCGCGTATGCCACGATCCGAGCGTGTACGTCATTCGATTAGCCAGGGGAGCAGAACAAGACCTCGAGAGATTATCGGCCTTCCATCGGAATACGATTATCGACGCCATGGAACGCAATCTCGCGCATGAACCGACTCGGATTTCACGCAATCGAAAGATTCTGATTGGACTGATCCCACCGTGGACGGCCGAACCACCGATCTGGGAATTGAGAGTCGGCGATTACCGAGTGTTTTACGACGTGGCAGAAGAAGAGCAAGTGGTATATATTCGAGCCATTCGCAAGAAGCCAGCTGGACGAACCACGGAAGACATTCTATGAAAAAGGCTACCGTCCAAGACCTGCAGAGGCACACCGAGAAATTTGTGACTCAGGCGCAAAAGGACCGAGTCGTCATTACGCGCCAAGGCAAGCCGGCCGCAGTGCTCGTGGGTGTGACTAAACAAGATTGGGAATCCGTCATCCTTCAGACCGACCCCAAGTTCTGGAAACTCATCCACGCCCGCCGGAAGCAACCCACACGTTCGCTCAGCCAAGTCAAAGCGCGTCTCCGCCGCCGCAAGTAATTCCTCAAACCCGCCCGCGCGCGAAAAAAGGCGAGCGGAATTGATCGAGAGCCTCCGCAATCCCCGTGAAACTGAACACTATCTTAATGCGGCGCTGGAAGAAAATGACCCGGAGCTGTTCTTCCTGGCATTACGGAATGGGCAGAGGCCCAGGGCGGGGTCGCAGCTCCCCGACAAGACAAAACTCAACCGCGAGAGCCTGTACAAAATGCTCTCCGAGCGCGGCAATCCTGAGCTGAGAAGCCTCGATGTCCTCCTCCACGCATTAGGGTCCGCCTCGCCGTGGGCAGCTCTCGGTAGCTCGATCAACGGGGGATCTCACCACAAGGCCGATCCAGCGTGCGGGCGGTTCCCGCAATGTCACATTACAAGACCTGACCCCCAATAGCATACCCTTAGGCCGGCTTCGCCGCGCGGCGGACGAGTTCAGCAAATGTCGTAATGCAAGACCTGACCCTCACTATTCTCTGTCAAAACTTGATAAATTGACTCCCTGCGGCACGTATGCCACGATCCGAGCGTGTATGACATTCAATTGGTCAGCGGCGCAGAACAAGAT
>JBOHOS010000212.1:0-4363 GCA_050731295.1 Nitrospiraceae bacterium
TCCATGATGCTCATCGCCGCCTCAAGCACTGCCATTACGCCGATCTTCGCATCGAGATCGCAGAGACCAAGTCAGCCGGCGCTGAGAATGGAAGCGAGAAAACGGCGCAGGACGACTATGCCTTCAGCTTTGGGGTGCGCGTGCTCGCCGGCGAGAGGTTGCGTTCACCCGGCTATTTTGGACACCGCCTTGGCAGCGCCGATCTCCCGCGTCTGACCGCACGAATACGCGAGGGGCTTCGGCATGCCTACGACCGCGCCATCGCGAATGCTCTCGCGAAAGCATCGGCCAAAACCCGATTCAGCGCCTTAGGGATGAGCCTGGCGGATCTGACGCTCGCCCCCATCGAGGTCCACCAGGACACGGTGAAGGCCGAATATGCCGTCGATCCGCGCTCCGTTCCGCTGCGGGAGGTTGCGCGGCAGACGACTGAGGTATCCAAGGCCGTCAAGGCGCTCGGTCAACGCATTCGGTTCAACGGCATCTCCACCGTCACCGGTCTCAACCGCGAACTGTTTGCGAGTTCCGAAGGCGTGCTGATCGATCAATCCTTTGCTACTACCATGGGATATTGTTTGATCGTGGCCGAGAGCGATACGGCGGAGCAATCGCTCTTCGATTATGTGGGGCATCAACGGGGATGGGAGGTCATCACTGAAGGCACACGCAGTGAGTGTATTCGCCAGCTTGACCTGATGGCCTTTGCCACCAGCCTCGGTCGCGACTGCCTGAAGCTGATCGATGCGCCCCCGCTTCGCGCCACCGACAAGAATGTCGTGGTGGTGACCGACCCGCATTACAATGCGCTGCTCGCGCATGAAATCGTCGGACATCCTACGGAACTGGACCGAGCCCTCAAAATGGAAACGGCCTATGCGGGACGAAGTTGGCTTCTCCGGAACCTGGATCACACCCAGATCGGCCTTCGCGTCGCGTCTCCTCTCGTGACCGCTTTTTCCGATCCGGGGCTTCCCGGTCTCGGGCATTACAGTTATGACCATGAAGGCACACCGGCTCAAAAAGTCGTTCACATCGACAAGGGCGTCTTCAGGGGATTCATGAACAGCCGGCAGACGGCGGCCCTCTTGGGGACGGAACCGAATGGATCGTACAAAGCGACGGAGGCCTCGATGGTCCCGCTTATCCGGATGTCGAACACGGTCTTTGCGGCCGGGGCACGCGCTCCGGACGAGATCATCGCGGATGTCGAGCACGGGTATTATCTGGTCGGGCATCGGACGCCCTCAATCGCCGAGTCTAGAGAGAATTTCAGCATTTCCGCGCAAAAGGTCTACGAAATTCGCAACGGCCGGATCGGCCAGCTCTTTCGCGGCGGCGGTATCACCGCCGACACGAAAGACTTTCTCACGAACGTTGACGCGATGGGGACTGACTTCCGCTTGAATCCGATTCCAAACTGCGGGAAAGGTCAGCCCATGCAGACCAAGCGGTTAGGCAACGGAGGACCGACGATGCGCAGCCGCGCACGGCTCACCGGTGTATGACTTCTCTCGCCCTTCTCAAGACGACTGTTCAACGAGCCCTTTACCGGATCGCGCGCATCAAAGATATTCGAGAGGCGGAGGTGTTCGCCTCCAGCAGCGACTACCTGGTGTGCCGACTCAATTACACGTCGCAGATTCCCTGTCACGGCGTCGAAGAGCCGAAGTCGTCGGAGTCGTTTGGAATCGGGATCCGGGCCGTGTTCGCGACCGCAGAAGGGCCTCGTGTCGGCTTTGGGAGCGAGGCCAGAGATCTCTCCGCCGGCGGCATACGGCATGCGCTGGACAAAGCACGCTCGAACGCCGTTTTCGACTCGGAATTCGTCTCTCTGCCGAAGCCAGAGCCTTCTCACTCACCACGCAAGAGGGCCTCGTCGACCCGCTCGCATGATCCCGCCATCATGAATCTGACGGACGACGGACTGGTGGAGATCGGATGGCGCGCCGTTCACGAGGGATTACACGCCTTCGAATCGTCCGCTCCACTCATTCAACTCGCCGGTTCAAAAGATAGGCTCGCGTCGCTGGGCCTGATTCTCGGAGGAGACGTTAGCGTGTCCCGCCAACGGATCGCGATCGCATCCACGCACCGACCGAACGTGCAGACCGACGAGAGCACCGTCCTGACCTCATCGGTTACGGCGATGGTGGAATCCGAGCAGGCCAAAGGCACGGGCTATGAGGCCACAACTCATCTCTCAAAATTCAAGGGGGAAGCCGGACGGGAAGCGGCCAGACACGCCATTGCCGCGATGGGGGGACGGCGAGTTCCGACCGGAACCTACCCGGTGATTCTGGGTCCTCAGCCCGTCAGCGATTTGATCGTCAACCTCGTTCTGCCGAGCCTGAGCGCCGACGCCTTCTATAGCAATCGTTCCACGTTCCTTGGCGAGCTCTATCGCGCCGTCGCGGCGCCGACGCTCACAATTTACGATGAGGGTGCACGCAAAGGGTTGGTGGGCAGCCGACGCATCACCTGTGAAGGTCTTCCAACCGGCCGCACGAACCTGATCCGCAAGGGAGTCCTCGACGGCCTGCTCTCGAATCATTACGAGACCCAACGCTTTCTCGGCGATCCCAAAGGACGCGAGAAACTGGGCGTGAACCCACAGGAGCATGCGCAGGCGATCGCACCTCGAAACGGGTTCCGCCTTTCCTCGCGAGGGGCCAGACAATTCGATGTCCAACCTGCGGTCGCCGCCACCAATGTCTTCATCGAGGGCGCTGAGCCGCACACACTCGAAAGCCTGCTCCACACGGTGCGCAACGGCATCTACATCGGCCGTATCTGGTACACCTATCCATTAAACGGCCTTAGGGCCGGCGATTTTACCTGTACGGTCGTCGGAGACTCCTACTTGATTCAAGACGGTCGGATCGCCGGGCCGATTCAGGGGAATACCGTGCGGGTGACCGGCAATATCCGCGAGCTGCTGCACAATATTCTCGGAATTACGACGCAGAACAGGCCGATCGTGGGATGGGGGTCAGATGAGATCGTGTATGCGCCGCACATAGCCGTCCGAGACGTACGACTTTCGGAGATTGCTCAATTCATGCAAACCGGTATACAGTAAACTTATGTCTTCGAGGGTGATTATACCAGGCGAAGAGGATGGCGAGGCCTGCTGCGGCGGCGTCCACACCCGACCGCCGATTCCGGACGGCTCGACCAAAGCGGAATGCCCGAAATTCATGAGCCATGGACCGTGCGGCGGCGTGCGCAAAGGCGGGAAGTGCGAAGTGTACCCGGAGATGATGTGTCCATGGGTCACGCTCTACTATGAGCTCGAGAAAATCGGCCAGGTCGATTGGATGAAGCAGGTATGAAACGCGAACAGACGAAGAAGCGAAGCTATACCGACCAACACGCCGAAAGCGGGATCATGGCTACTCTCCCCGACATTGAAACGTGGCCGAACCAATACAAAGGATACGAGATCACCATTGAAATTCCCGAGTACACCGCGATTTGCCCGAAGACCGGCTTGCCCGACTTCGGTACGATACGCCTTCACTACATGCCCGACAAAGCGTGCCTCGAATTAAAATCTCTCAAGCTCTATATCCATGCTTACCGCAACATCGGCATCTTCTATGAAAACGCCGTCAACCGCATTCTTCAAGATGTCGTGTCGGCCTGCCGTCCAGTCTGGGCAACCGTGACCGGCCAGTTCACGGCGCGTGGGGGTCTATCCAGCACGATCGAAGCAAAATATCCCTGAAGTCCTCTTTCCTATCACGCCTCAGACCGACTCTTAGCTTGACACAAACCCATACCTCGCCTAGTTTTTATTTCAGGGGCGGTGTGATGAAAAAACTTCTCATCCTTGCGCTAATCATCGGTGGGCCCGTGTGGTGGTTTTGGGGGCGGACACTGGAGCCGGGTAGAGTCGTCCATGCCCAATTGGAAGCGATCAGCCGAGGTGACTATGCGAAAGCCTACAGCTATCTCTCGACCGGCGCCAAACAGAAATTTACCATTCAGAGCTTTCAGGAAGCGGTGGAGAAAAACAACGTCGTGCGGCAAAACTATACGAGTGAGTTTCTCTCAAGAAAGATCGAAAACAACATCGCGACCTTCACGGGCACAGTCAGAGCGCTGAATAGTGAGAAAACGCCGGCCACCTTCGTCCTTGTGAAGGAGGGCAAGCGGTGGGCCATTCAAGAATTTCGCTTTTGACGGATGCTGAATACGGCCCCCACCTTCGTTCTCAGTCGTTCGGACGCCTCAACGTACGCTGATCTTCCCCCGATTTCGTGGACACTCAGTTAAGAGTCCCCGCCGCGGCTTCGAACTCGGCGGGGGAGCGGTAGCCGAGGGTCGTATGCCGGCGGAATCGATTATAGAACACTTCGAT
>JBOHOS010000213.1:0-3647 GCA_050731295.1 Nitrospiraceae bacterium
GTGTCATGCGCATTGCTGGAACCGGTGTTATCAAAGCATCACATCTCAAGGTAAAATTCGCCGCCACGATCGCTTCCTGTACCGTTTTTTCAAATTCCTTCCCGTCGGTAATGAATCCCTGGCCGGACATCTCTTTTGATACCAGATCGCACCTGTTCAACAATCTTCTCGGACTCTGCCATCTGCAGAATTCGCCCGCATCTTGTAGTTGCATTGCTTTACTCATTACACACACAGGTGGCTCGCAGTCCGGAGCGGACTTCGCCGCAGGAGCGGGGCGACCACCGAGGCTTCGTCGTGAAGGAAAGCCGGAACTGACCAAAGCACCACGGTCGGACACGACCGCGGCTGCGGGAATTCCGGAAGGTTCCGCTCGGCGAAGCCCGGAAGGGCCGCTCCGAGAGGCGTGGGAGCGGACGACTGCCTGCCACCAGTTCCCCTTCTTTCATCCCGCCAACTTCTTCTTCAGCAACTCATTCACCTTCCCCGGATTCGCTTTCCCGCCCGACGCCTTCATGACCTGTCCCACAAAAAAGCCCAGCACTTGTTCCTTGCCGCCTCGGTATTGTGCAAGCTGGGTTAGATTCTTCGCGATAACCTCGTCGATGATTGTTTCCAGCGCTCCTTCATCGGAGACCTGCGTCAGCCCTCGCTCTTGCACGATCTGCTCAGCAGTTTTACCGCTGACATATAACTCCGGAAAGATTTCCCGCGCGACCTTGAGACTCACCGTGCCGTTGTCCACCAATTTGAGCAGGCTCACCAGTCGTTCGGGGCTCACCGGGGAGACAGCCACAGCCGTGCCGGTATTGTTCAATTCTCGCAACAATTCGCCCATCACCCAGTTGCTGACCGTCTTCGGGTGATCGAACAGCTTGACGCAGGCTTCGAAGTAATCGGCGAGCGGCCGCGACGCCGTGAGCACGCCCGCGTCGTACTCGGGCAGTCCGTACTCAGACGAAAACCGCTTGTGCCTGGCGGCGGGAAGCTCCGGTAAAGCTTTGCGCACCTCTTCAATGCGATCCTGCGCGATGCTGAGCGGGACCAGATCCGGATCAGGGAAGTAGCGGTAATCATGCGCCTCCTCCTTGCTGCGCATGACGGCGGTCACGCCTTTCTCGACATCCCACAGTCGCGTTTCCTGATTGATCTTTCCTCCCTCACTGAGCACCTTCGTCTGCCGCGCAATTTCATACTCCAACGCGTCTTTAACGAATTTGAAGGAATTGATGTTTTTGAGCTCGACCTTGGTCCCGAATGCCTTCTGCCCCGCCGGCCTGAGCGATAGGTTAGGTTCACATCGCAGGCTGCCTTCCTCCATGTTGCCGTCACACACCTCGAGGTACACCAGGATGTCGCGCAAGGACTTCAAGTAAGCGACCACCTCATCGGACGAGCGCATATCGGGTTCCGTCACGATCTCCAGGAGCGGCGTGCCGGCGCGATTCAAATCCACCTGGCTCATGGCCTGCCCCGCGCCGCCGGCGTGAATGTTTTTCCCGGCATCCTCTTCCAGGTGCGCGCGGCGGATGCGCACGCGTGTGGAGGCGCCGCCGACCGCCAGATCGATCCAGCCGTTCTCGCAGATCGGCGCCTCGTATTGCGAAATCTGATAGCCCTTGGGAAGATCCGGATAGAAATAGTTTTTGCGCGCGAACCGATTCATCGGCCGAATGGAGCAGTTGAGCGCGACACCGGTCCTGATCGCCATCTCCACCGCCTGCTGATTGATCACCGGCAACGTGCCCGGCATGCCGAGACAAATGGGACAGGTTTGACTATTCGCGGGCAGCCCAAACACCGTCCCGCACGCGCAAAACATTTTGGACCGTGTCAGCAGTTGCGCATGCGCCTCCACCCCGATGACAACTTCGTATGGCATGAGGTTTACCACTTATCCGTTTGGTCGATCGCGTTCTCGGCGCATGGCCTCGCGACCGGCTTCCATCGCCTCGGTCAACGTGCTCTTCTGTTCGTGCACGAACTGGCGGCCCTTCTCAACCGCGGATTCCCATGTCTCTTCAGCCTTCTCGGCCAGGTCTCGCAAGTTGTCCCCGGTCTTTCTTGCATACTTCCTGAGTTGCTCCCGCGACTTTTCACCCGCCTGAGGCGCGAGTAAGAGCGCGGCGATGATGCCGACCGCCGCCCCTCCGAGAAAGGCCAACACGACCGCACTACCGGAGAGCCCGCCTTGATGCCGTTCGTATCCCATGGCCGCACCTTCCTTTCTAGGACGGTCGAGACGATGATGATGGAAACCAGGCCAAACGCCTGGCAAACAAAAGGTTTTCGGCTGAGAGTATTCGATATGCCGCTGCCTGTCAACGGGCGGCATTCGATTGCGAGCGAACGAAGAGGATAACGGTCGCGCCTTGGCCCGAACGGTAGGCGTTCAGCCGCCGGATGGTTTCGGCGGATCAGCGGCCCTGGCTTTTTCAACATCGCCGCCGTCATCTTCCGCAATGTCCGCCAGAAGCCGGCCGGTCACGATAGAGGCGGGGTTGGCCGTCGTGATGTCATTCTTCGATGCATAGCGATCGCGGTGCTTGATCAGCAACCATTGGCGGTCTCTCGTCCGAACGAGCACCCACGACCCCTTGAGCTTTTCGCCGTTCAACGTCAATTTCAGTTCGCCCTTGCGCAGGGCGCCGGCCACATCGTCCGTTCCCTCCGCTTGATAGGTGCCCCGATCCCAGACCATGACGGTGCCGCCGCCATACTCGCCTTCGGGGATAATGCCTTCAAAGTCGGCGTAGTCGACCGGATGGTCCTCGACCGCCATGGCCAGTCGCTTGACGGACGGATCGAGCGACGGCCCTTTGGGCACCGCCCACGACTTCAGCACGCCGCCGTCTTCCAGCCGAAGATCATAATGCAGGCGGCTCGCGCAGTGTTTTTGAATCACGAACAGGCGTCCTGACGACGAGTCCTTCTTCATGGGAGCGGGCTCGGAGGTCTGCTTGAAATCCCGCTTCTTTTTGTACTCTTCTAACGCGCTCATGAACGCTTGCTCCACTAACTATGCGGCCGATCTTGCGCCGGGCCGCCCTGCCGGGAAAGATTTCTGGCCGTATTGATTAATCCCACGTGGGAAAAAGCCTGCGGAAAATTTCCCAGAAGACGCCGAGCGCCGTGATCATACTCTTCGGACAGCAGACCGACATCATTCCGCAAGCCAAGCAAACGGTCGAAGAGACGCCGAGCGTCGGCAGTCCGACCCATAAGCGCCAGATTGTCCGCCAGCCAGAACGTACAGGGCAAAAATGCCCCCTCCCCCTCCGGCAGCCCATCAACCTGGCGGGAGGTTTTGTAGCGCAGCACGAATCCGTTCGCCATAAGGTCACGCTCGATCGCCCTCACCGTGCCCTGCACTCGCGGATCGGTCGGCGGTAAGAAGCCGACTAGCGGAATCATCAGCAAGCTGGCGTCCAATGCCCTGGATCCATAGAACTGAACAAACGCCCCGAGGCCGGGATCGAACCCATCGCGACAGACCTGCTCGTGGATCTCGGCCCGCACCGCGCGCCACCGATTGACCGGTCCCTCAAGCTTGAATCCCTCCACGGCTTTCACCGCCCGGTCCATCGCCACCCACGCCATGACTTTTGAATGGGTAAAATGCCGCCGGTCGCCGCGCACTTCCCAGA
>JBOHOS010000214.1:0-2091 GCA_050731295.1 Nitrospiraceae bacterium
TTATGGCCGCCGTGCTTTCCATTGGATGGCGGAAATTCTTCTGCTATAGTGCCTATGTGATTACGCGTGTCATCCTGATTGTGTTGGATGGATTGGGAGTCGGAGCCCTGCCGGATGCGGCCGCCTACGGCGATACCGACGCCAATACGCTGACTCATGTGGCTGCTGCCATGGGGGGATTGGCGCTGCCGTCATTGGAAGCGCTGGGACTTGGGCATATTGGAACCTTTCCGGGGGTTCGCCGTGCCAGCAATCCGGAGGGCTGTTTTGGAAAGATGGCCCAGTTGTCGAAGGGAAAAGATTCGACGACAGGTCATTGGGAGATGGCCGGATTAGTGCTGGACCGCGCCTTTCCGATCTATCCGAAAGGCTTTCCTGCTGAGGTCATCGATCGGTTCGAACAGGCCATCGGCCGCAAGGTGATCGGAAATCGAACGGCATCCGGAACCCGCATCATCGAGGAATTGGGCGAGGAACACGTGCGGACCGGCGCGCCGATCGTCTATACCAGCGCCGACAGCGTCTTTCAAATCGCCGCTCACGAGCAGGTCATCCCCGCCGAGGATCTGTATCGCATCTGCCGGACGGCCAGAAAGCTGCTTCGCCCGCCGCATCAGGTCAGCCGCGTAATCGCTCGTCCGTTTCGGGGAACCCCCGGCGCGTTCGTGCGCACGCCGGCGCGGCGCGATTTTTCGATCGAGCCGCCGGACCGGACGTTGCTGGATATCCTGGCGCGCGCCGGTCAACCGGTGGTCGGCATCGGAAAGATCGAAGATTTATTCGCCGGACGAAACGTGTCCCGCTCCATTCATACCACCGGCAATACAGCCGGCTTGAACGAGATGATGAAAGTGCTCAGGAATGCGGCGCGTGGATTGGTCTTCGTCAATCTCGTGGACTTCGACACCTTATATGGGCATCGCAACGATGTGACCGGCTATGCCAACGCGTTGCAGGCATTCGACCGGCGCCTTCCTCACGTGCTGGCTGCGTTGCGCGCCGGTGATGCGCTCTTTGTGACCTCGGATCACGGAAACGATCCCACGACAGCCGGCACGGACCATTCTCGCGAGTACGTGCCGTTGCTGGTCCATGGGCCCCGCCTCGCCCGGGGCGTGAATCTGGGGATTCGCCGAACCTTCGCGGATGTCGGTCAAACCATCGCCGATGCTCTGGCGCACACCATGTTGCCCCATGGCGAAAGCTTCCTTGACGCGCTGCTACCCGGTTGAAGCATCACGATGCCCATTGCGAGTCGTTCGATCGGTTGCGCAGTACCATCTTCCACCAGGACCTGAGCGGTTAGGGAGCGCCGCATGTCGTTCGAACACACACTCCGGAAACTCGGGCTCATCTTACCTACCCCTCCGACACCCGTCGCGACGTATATTCCGGCCGTCCAGGCCGGCGATCTGCTCTTTCTGAGCGGGATGATTCCCTTCCGGGACGGCAAGCTGGCCATGGCAGGAAAGCTAGGAAGGGACCTGACGGTGGAGCAAGGCTATGAGGCGGCGAGGATCGCTTTGCTCAATGCCTTGGCGGTGATCCGCCATGAATTAGGAACGCTCGATCGCATGAAAAAGGTGGTGCGCCTGGTGGGCCATGTGGCTTCCGCTGAGGGATTTGTGCAGCAGCCTGCCGTGATCAACGGCGCCTCGGATCTGCTCCTCGAAATTTTTGGGGAGGCGGGGCGACACGCGCGCGTGGCTCTCGGGACCGCGGAACTTCCGTTGAACGCCCCCGTTGAAATCGAGTTGATCGTTCAGGTGCTGATGTAGCCCTAAGCTCCCTGCCAATCGACGTGTCTCATTAGTGCACCCCCACCTCAGGCGCGCTTCTCACCCGCATACCCCCGAGCGCTCAGGCGCTTTTTTCGACGAAACGCGCCCCTATTATTACACCCGCCCACCCCGGGGCGCCGAGACGCACCCCATCCCGCGTTCCGCGGCCCGTGGCCCGCGGGCGTGGTTGACAAGAAAAAACAGCGCTTGTTATAGTGCCTTACGCCCTTCGTTACGGTGATTCCTCGCTCTGGTTGTCTAGCCTCCGTCGCGTCAAGAGCGATGTCACGCCTCGTACCCGGTTGTCACA
>JBOHOS010000215.1:0-4444 GCA_050731295.1 Nitrospiraceae bacterium
GATCTGGATGAGAACACCCTCCTCGACGTTGATGCTGAAGGGAACATCTGTGCCATCACGATCGAGCATGCCTAGTTCACGAGTAAGGTGGCAGGTTTTATCTGTATTAGTGCTACCTGCCTTGGAACTATGGTTCGAGTGGAGCAAGGGGTCACCCTAACAAGTAGCTCCAGCCGACTTGGCCCTGCGGGCCCGGCGGCTGATCTCCGTCGTTGGACATCATTGAGAGGAAGCTATGGAACCGCGAATTAGCTTCATTACGCTTGGCGTCGCAGACCTTGAAAGGGCAACTCGGTTCTACGAGGAATGCCTTGGCCTGCCCCGACTCAAGACAGTGCCGACTGTCACGTTCTTCGAACTAGGGAAGACATGGCTCGCTCTGTGGTCGCGTGACAGCTTAGCCGCTGATGCAGGGCTGTCGTCTCAAGGATCCGGGTTTCCGGGCTTTTCTCTGGCCCACAACGTTCGGTCGCCAGCCGAAGTCGATGCGCTGCTGGCGCACGTCGCCGGGTTCGGCGCGAAGGTCGTCAAACCCGGCCAAGCTACGGACTGGGGCGGCTACGCTGGCTACTTCACCGATCCAGATGGTTTTCTTTGGGAGGTCGCTCATAACCCAGACTTCCCCCATGTGTAGCATCCTGCCCAACAAATCGCTCCAGCGGACGCGCTGGGGCGCGCCGTTGAGCTTTGAGTGTTAGAGCCCGATGAAACCGCTGGCGTGATGATTTCTCATCTTTCATGGAGCGCACCGCCAAGTCTCCTGCACTACTCAATTTGATCGCGCTGCGCTCCCGCCTTCCATGCGTCTGTAGACCGCAAGGCATTTTCGCGCCCAAGCGCAATCTTTCAAAAGCTAAACGAGGCAGGATGCGTGTTGTTCGCATCATAGAAGTGGTCTCTCACTATTCGCGCCAGCCGACCGCATGAAGCGTCGGCTGACTTGACCGTTATCCAGAGCGAACCGAACAATACGGTCCGGAGCTTCTGCTCGAGTTTGAGGGATCTGCGCGGACTTACCATGGCCCCACGCCGCGATGGTCCCCACATCATGCCTAACAAACATCATTCCCCGCCAGCCTTCTCTTACGCTTCCAACTTTTGCACCACGCCAAGTCTACTCGCCGGGGCCTCGAAGAAGTTCGCGGTTTTGCTGGCGCTTTCTGCCTCGCTGAGCTAAAATGGTTGCCTATGATGCGCCGGATCAAAAGCGCCATAGACCTGGCGTGGTTTCTTCGTCACACGCAAGCCTTCCAGGGCGGCCATGTGACCGACCTGCACGTGCACAAGCAGCATCTCCTTGACGAATCGTCGGGACATGAGGTGGCGGCGGGCACGATTCTGACCGTCACAATCCGCTATGAGCCATCGATTCGCGAGAGCGAAGGGTCGTACACCATTAGTCGTGTCGCGAAGCTGACGATGAAGGGCGTGACCGATTTTTCGGTTTTCGAGCAGGAGGGGGCGGACTTTTCGGAGATCAGCGTCATTCATGCGGACGTGTCCGGAGGGCGGTTACGGTTCTGGTTCGATCCGCAGGGCGAGCTGTATGTCATCTGTGACGAGGCGGAGATCGAGGAGGTTTCCACACCCGCCACGGCGAAGCCGATCAGAGCCGGCATGGCGGAGTGGACTTTTCAAGCCGAGGTCGGTAAGGCGCCGAGCATCAAGTGGTTTCTGGATCATCTCGACCGCGCGGGGGTGCCCTGCGCGTGGCGTTCCCTCAAGTCCCCGATCTCAACTCATCCGGCGATGCGATGGACGGGACACCTGCTCCCTGCTTCCGTCCATGACGGGCCGCGACCGGCTGGTGTGCAGGTTCAGGCCTACGGTCCTTTCGACGGTTCCGCGTTCGGCATTACTCTTCGCGCCTCCGATCCCCACAATGACCAAACGGGGCGACTCCTCGTGATCCTGGCCGACCTCATCGCCCGCAGCTTCGAGGGGATGTGTTTGGCCAGAAATCATATCATGGAGCGGGGGGAATGGTTGGCGCGCTAAGGGAGCTTGGACGGCTCTTCTGCCGGCCGGCGAGGAGCTAGTGGGAGGACGCGGCGCCGGTCTTTTTGTTCACACACTCTACCAAGTGCCAAAACCGCAGCGGATTGACCTTCTCTTTCCGAGCGACCAGCAAGGACGTTCCTTCCAGCACGGTATTCAACGACAAATCGGTGCGAAAGCCGATGTGCTTACAGAGGGGGGAAATCACTTTCTCCAAGGCGGCGATTACCTTATTGCCGTTGCTGAAATGATTGAGCATGATAATTCGCCCGCCGGGACGGCAGACGCGAATCATTTCCGATACGACCTTGCGGTAGTCCGGCACGGCGGTGACGACGTACGCCGCCATGACGGTATCGAAGCTGTCGTTCTCGAACTTCATCTCACCGGCGTCCATCCGAAGCAGCTGCACGTGGGACAAGCCGTAGGACTCCATTCGTTCTTGCGCCTTCTCGAGCATGCCGGCTGAAAAATCGATCCCGATCACCTCGCAATACGCCGGATACAACGGCAGCGCCAGACCGGTGCCGACACCGACTTCGAGGATACGCTCGCCCGGCTTGACATCGAGCCGACGAACCGCCGACTCGCGGGATTCGTGAAAAATCCGGCCGAAGATCTGGTCGTACACGCCTGCATAATTGGAATACACACGCTCGACTTTGTGTAAATCCATCACGCCTTCCGGCGCCCCGTCAGAGTTCATCTGCATATCAGGTCATAGCCTCCGCTTAGCTTGCAAATGGGTAAAAATGGGAATACTGAGGCGGGAGACCCGGACCGTGGTACCGTATCGGGAAGGCCCACCTGAACAACGGTGGGCGTACTGTAACGAAGTTGTCCCAGGGAGTCAACAGGACTCTTGGCGCGTCATCCCGTCGGAAACACGACGTTTGCGGGCGTCAGACGGGTGAGGACAGAGGGCTTTCTGGTCGTCGGTTCGGTATGGTATGGTGCGGCGCATGTTGCTTGCCGGCCTATTCGCCAGCCTTCTCATTTTGGCCCTCATCGTGAGTGATTGGTTTCACTTTACCAGTCTCACCGAACCGGCAAGCCGGTACGGATGCCAAATCGCCCGGATGGAAAATCGTTTGCCACGGGCTCCCCTTGCGTTGGAATTGCAGCGGTTCGATCGAAACGGCATTCTGAGGCTCCCTCACGGCGTCGCACGTTTGTTCGCACCACAATCGCGGATCGTGCTGCGCCCTCAATACCAGCTCTTCTCTTTCCGGTTCCGGACAGCCTGGCCATTGAAAGCGACCATCGAACTTGAATCCGATGGGCCATCCACCCATGTCAAGTGCCTGAAGCGCGTGCCCTGGTCCTCAGCGGTTCTGACCCTGTTGTGGTTCGCGTTGGTTGGGATTGGGACAGTCGCTTTTATCATTGTCTTCGCGGCGAACGGCGGCTTTGCGTCGTTTAGCGGAGTCCTGATGGGGCTCGGCATCACCGGGATCGGCCTGCTCGTGCTGGCCTTCGGTCTTGTGGTCGTGGCGCTGGCGTATCGGCTCGAGGATGCCCGCTTAACGGAGGCGTATCGAGAACTGCTCGCTACGCTCTCCGGGAATTCTCGCTAGATCACGTAACGATTACGCACTCGGGTGTGCTGGAGCAAGCCGACCTCCCACAGAAACTGAACGGCATCTTTTTCAGTCACTACCGATCTCCGTTTCGCTCTCATCGCAGCAGAATAAGTTTGCCCTTAAACTGTGACGGCTCACGATGGACGATGAGATGCGCCTCACCTCGTTCAGCCAGTAGGAATGACCTATATCGAGCAGCAATACAACCGGGGAGCAGAGAATTAGTTGTGCAAAGCCAAATTGTTCACGACTGACTCGATTACTGCGAACATAGCGCGCTGCCGCCCTATTTCCAACAATCTACCGAACCTAAAGCGCCCACCATGGATACCCATTTCAGCGAAGGCCTTGAGGCTTAGCACAATCAGCTGCTTGGCTATCGCTCTTCTCAGTTTGCGCTTTTATACTTACTGCGGTGTCCTCCTTTTGGGAGTACTCAAATGGATACTCGGCGCAAGAGGAGCCCCTCCCTCAACCCCGACGAGCGTGGAGGATTATCATGTGGCTTGACACGAGCCAATACAAAATTTGTTTTCAAATAGTAGCGGTCTCGCTATGTTTTCTTCTGATCCCCACCGTGGTCACAGCGGTGAGTTAGCTCCCTCTTCGGGAGCTGATTTTCCAGGAATTACGGGCGCTAAATATAACTTTACGGATGGGCCGTTCGGGTTTGGAGTCAGTGTAAGCGGGCCCAGCATATCCGACAGCATTTTGGGTGTTGGGACCGAAAGTACCAGTAATGTATTGACCGGTACGAATTGGGTCACTAATGTCACCATTACGGTTAACGATAATGCAATTGATGACGATATTACCGTCTCGTGGATAACCAGACATGTCAGCGTGCCGAATGATCCTACTAG
>JBOHOS010000216.1:0-1515 GCA_050731295.1 Nitrospiraceae bacterium
GTCCCCATTAGGCCGGCTACGAATGAGAAGATAACACGGTCTGAAGTTGTGCTCACTGTCGAGCCGTTCTATAATCCATCTGCAATCCATCTGCAAAATTCTGGACGGATGACGGTTCGCAATATTATAAATTATAAGGAGTACCGATTCATGGAAACGTATACGCGTGAGAAGACAGAAGGAGCAGTGCAGGATGATCCAAAAGCCCGGTTGTTGCTCCGACAGGCATTTGAAAAGACGGCACGCTGGCAGACGGATTTCAAAGGATTTACCGCAGACCTGACCGTCAATCTGAACGGCAAGGAGTGGAAAGGCAATGCGACGGTGAAAGGCCCCCGCGACGCCAAGGTCACGCTCGGTGATCCCGATGCGCAAAAGTGGGCAGAAGGCCAGATCGGCATGATCGCGGTGCATCGAGGACCTCGAAGCTTTGAGGAATCTGATGGGAAGTATGCTCTGACTGTGGGAAACGATACCGATCATCCGTTCGGTCCGCGCCTGACGATCCACGGTGACGGCATGCATTCGTTCTATCGTGTCAAGAGCGAGCGGATCACTCAGATTAACCGAAGCATGCCCCATATGGCTTTCACCATCAACGTCGAGGACAGTGCGGTCACCCAGGAAGGCAAGTTTCTGACAACTCGATATACCGTCTACTATTTTTCACCGCAGGACGGGAAGCTGACCAATGTTGAGAGTTTCACCGATTCGCATACTCGAGTGGCTTCTTCAGACCTTCCCGCCACTCGCCGGATCATCTCCTATGAGAACGGCGAAGTGGTGGTCAAGTCGCTCGTGTTTGAACATCATCAGATGCTCTAGATGGATCTGAGAACGCACTATCCCCGGAGCCTTAACGAGAGGCTGGGCGGCTACGTTCATTTAGGGCGGATGATTGACAAATGCCGCGCTGTGCTGGCCGGCACACAGGGCGACTACATTTTTCCATGCCCGCTGGACCGGCAGTTGCTGGAGTTTTCGGGATTAACGGCGGATCAATTCTTAGAAGCCGCCAAAACGCGCTCTGACGAGAAGGCAATAATCGACTGGTTCGTGAAGACCGCCAAGCCGCAGAGTGAGGGGATAATTAAGGCCTGGAATGAGGCAATGCTAGGACGAGGACCGGATGCGGAAGAGAAATGGGCTTATTTTCGAAAAACTCGAGATGCGATTGATCCAACTCGAACAGACATCACCACATGGGCTGACCTGTTGGACCTGGAAGAGAAACGACCCGTGCCTGCAAGAAACACCGCGAATCGTTAAACATTATTCGTCAATCGTCGGGATTTCCTCATTCTGTTGAACGTCTAATGGTTCACGACTTCTAAGTCAGGCCTTCTCCGCTCGTTCCTCCCTCGAAGCCGCCGAAGCTTCCCCCGAAGCCGCCCTGGCCGCTTGCCCAGAATTCATTGCGATGCAGTCGCTTGAATGGATGGCGCAGATCCGGACGGCTGATCCACCACAAGAACGCCAGGGCTCCGGTTCCCGTGAGCAGGGTAAGCACAATCC
>JBOHOS010000217.1:0-6711 GCA_050731295.1 Nitrospiraceae bacterium
ATGATGTACTGCGTGCTGGCGTAGGCGTGATCGGCGCTGGGGACGTAGTAGAACATCAAGAGGATACCGGTCACCGTCTGCATGATGAAGATGAACAGCAGCACGGAACCGAACACATAAGCCCAGCGCGAGCCGCCGGGAACCGGTTCATTGAGCATCTTCGCCTGAAGGGTTTTCAGGCCGATGCGCTCATCGATAAAGGCCACCACTCTCTCAAGGACGCTATTCAAAGGCTACCCCAGAGGTGTCTTTCCCGCAGCAGAGACGCCCATAGACCTTGCGCTTACGAGGGATCAACGGGGACGGAGCCCCATGATGATGAAGGCGATCACCAATCCATACAGCGCAATCGACTCCACCAGCGCAAATCCAATCCACATGTATTTGGCAACACGACCTTCCGCCTCCGGCTGCCGACCAAGCGTCGCGATCATGGTTGAGAAGATCCACCCAATGCCAAGCGCCGCGCCGAGAAACCCAAAGGCGGCAAGGCCCATCCCGATAGCTATGGCCCCGAGGTCCGTCATAATATCCCCTTCGCTAGATTCACCTTTCCTCTCCAAGAGTTACGCATTTACTTGGGGCTGCGAGTGGCGCGGATAAGATAGGCAGCAAAGACTACCGGAACCAAGCCCGCAACAGCAGTCATACCAGCCAGTGTGAAGCATGCCTCTTTGGATAAGGAATCTGCACGAACAATGAATCCGATGTCAATCACAATGACTGCCAAGAGCGCAAGACACAGCGCTTTAATCCAATGACCGCTGCTCATGCCCGCCTCTCGGTATTGGTCAAACGAGTCGAACCTGGTCCGTTACGCCCGCCTTGTACTCGATGTCAATCACCCGGATCTCGCCGCTCTCACTTACCTGAATCGGCAACACATCAAGCGGACGGGGGGCCGGCCCATCCAGCACCTTTCCGCTGGAATCGTAAATGCTGAGGTGACAGGGACACAGGAAAATTTGCCGGCCGAGCTTTGGGACGTTCCGCCACTTGTAGCCGCAGCCGAGGTGCGGGCACTTGCCTGAATAGACGACGTACGGAAAGTCCCGTTTGTTGACCCACACGACCTGGCCGGTGGAGTCGCGGAACTCCATATCCTTGCCCATGTACACCTGTTCGAGCACCGCGGGTGAGGCCTTCAGGATCCAGACGTTCTTATCGACCTCGGCTTCAGGCATGAACGCTTCCTTGACCAGCTTCTTGAACTTGAACTGGACGCCGACATCCTCGGTCTTGATCTTGCTCACGTTCCCGATCCTGAGCCAGCTATTGTCAAACGGCGCATACATCGGCTTCATGAGATATTTGAGCACCGGAAAGACAAGCGGAAGCGCGATCAACGCCCCGATCACATGCGTGAAACTGGCGAAAAATGTCCGGCGCTTGACGTTTCGTTCCAGCTCCGGCAGGGGAACCAGAACTTCACCGGGCTCAACGTGCAGATGGTCTTCAAGATGCGCGATCTCGACTTCGCGAATCGTCACATAGTCATCTCGCCGCAAGACAGGAAATTGTTCCATTTCCCTCGATGAAGCGCGAAGCCGGACGTCGTCCTCCGTGACCGTCTGAACCTGCGTCATCGGCACCTGGCGCTCCAGCGTTCCCGCGCCGTTTCCTCCAACCACGATGTGGCTGACTTCGAGCGAGAGCGGATCGATGATGACACGCGTCACCTCCCCGCATTCTCCATCCACACAGTGCACTTTGGATTTGAGCTTCGGTTGCATGCTATTTCTTCTTAATCGCCTTCGGCGTCGTCACCGCCGGGTTCTTGAGCGTGGCGAGAAAGGCGACGAGCGCCGTAATCTCTTTTTCTTCCATCAACTCCTTGTACTTATCCGGCATCTTCTTCTTGTTGTATTCCTTCTCAAACCCTTCCGCCATCCAGCTCTGCGGCTCCAGGATCTTTTCTCTCAGTTCCTCCGGTTTCATCAAATTCCCGATATTGTCCATCTCCGGCCCCCGCTTTTTGCCGCCTTCCCCAAAGAGCTTGTGGCAGTTGTAGCACTCCTGCAGGTCCCATTGCTCCTTCCCCAACGCCACGAGATCTCCCGATGCGGCTGCAGCGGACCCGCCGGCCGGCTTCTCTCCGTCAGCCGACGGCGCGGCGGCAACGGCGCCGCCCCCGACGGATTGCAGTCGCTGCATGATGACATCGGCTTTCTCCGACAGCGCTTTGGTTCTGGCGAGCAATTCTTCCGCCTTCCCCTGTTCAGTCGCCGCGCGTTTGGCTTTGAGCAGCTTTTCGATCTTGCCTTTTTCATCTTCGGGATCAAATTGAGGCAGGAAAGACGCGCCGCCGATGTAGAGGCTGGACAGCACCGCATAAAACACAAGCAAACCCACGACGGCCTTGAGCCCGCTGAGCGGTTTGAGCGTGGGAGCATCGAGAAGAGCGAAGACAGCGGCGCCCAAGAGCGCATAGCCGAAGAACATGCCTTGAAAGACCGGGGGAAACGAGAAGACTTTTGCAACGCCGACCAAAACCGCCCCAAGGACGAGACCGATAATTCCCTTCTTCAGAACATTTTTCACCGCGCTTGGCTGTTCGGCCATTTATGCCTCATATGACTCGACGATAAATCGTCGGAATGTCCGGCGACTACTTGGCCCCCGCCGGGACGGGCTTTCCTTCCGGCAAGTGGGCTTTCGCTTCGGACACCCGCAACGTCAAGATAATTGCGAAACTGACCACGACATAAAACGCCAGCGTAATGCCCGTGATCCACCACGCCGAATACGACAGCGTGGGTGTGAAGGATTCCGCGGTAAAATCGGGCATGAGATTATACGTGTGAAAATACTTTCTCAGCAGCGACCGGATCGCTCCCATCAAGCCCATGGTCCAGATCATGCTGAAGGCCAAAAAGACCAGGACAAACTGCGAGGCGAAATCGATTTTTCCCCAGACGATCGTGCCTTGACGGATCGCGCGATTATACAAAATATAGTTCACCACGGTGACGAACACGAGCGTGAACGCCGCGGCGTTCTTCGCAGGCATGAGCGCCAGGAATCCCCAATCCGAGGGCAACTCCAGGTGCTCGGTGGCCAGCGCCTGCGTGGCGACAAACCCATGGGGCGTCATCCAAATCGCATTGCCGATCACGACCATGAGAAATCCGACTTTGATGAAGGTTCTGGATGAGACCGTGATCCGCCCCAATGGCGGGATGATTTTTTCCAGGATGAACGGCGCCAAGACCAGGGGCAATAGGATCGCCAGCGACATCGGATCAGGAACCGGGAAAATCGTCCACACATGGGTCATGACGAAAGGCAGCACGATCATCACGATCATGGTGAGCGCCGACATGCGCACGCGCTCGACACCTTCAATCCGTTTCATGCTGAGCCAAATGTAGTAGTTACTGGCCAGAAATATCAGGCCCACCATCGCGCCTTGCATCTCGAAAAACATCGACAGTTGGTCGGCCATCATATACGGGCAGATCGACGCATCATAGTCGCACAGCTCATAGGCGTACACATAGCCCATGAACGGCAGAAAGAGGAGCGCCCCGATACCGATGAGATTGCCCACAAATCCCATCCAGTCGTAATACGCGCGCTCCTCCTCCCGTTTCGCGCTCATGTACATATACGCCGCGATCAATCCGGCGATGAACCCGCCAAATGTCACGTTGCCGACGAGGCGGTGCAGGTTCATGGGGATCCAGCTGTAGTTGAAGACCTTATCCCATATCGAAGCGGTCTGGACGAACTCCGCCAAGGACACACCCTCAGCCGCCTTGGACGGCGTGTTCATAAACGACGTCGGACCGTCAATAATGAACAGCGTGATCGTGCCGATCAAATTCAGCAGGACACCGAGAGCGATATGGCGCCCTTTCTTCTCACCCTTCCAGACATCCCAGGTGTAGAAGTACATGTACAGCACAATGGTCTCACCGATAAAGAGGAGGGGGTAAATGACGGCGAAGATCATGAAGAAGTGATTGATCAACCACGTGGTGAACTGAGGGTAGGTGGCCAGCAGGACGAAGATAAACAAGCCGCCGGTCAATGCGGTCATGCTGTACAGAATGACCGTGACCTTGGTGACCTCTTTGGCTAACCGATCGTATCGGGGGTCCTGCTTTCGATACCCCAGCCATTCGGAGATCACCACGAAGATGGGAGCCCCCAAGATGAAGGCGGCAAAAAGAATGTGGAGTTGGGCCACAATCCAGACCGCCGTCCGGTTTCCGGTGTAGGGAAACTCGACTGCGGGAGCATTCGGAACCTGCGCATAGGCCGCCGTCCCGAACGCCAGCAACCCAAGCAGCACGAGCACACTACGACGCCATCTCTTCATCATAAGCCGCCGCTCCCTGAAGAATTCGGGTCCTTACTTCCCTCCGCCGGCAGTCGCAGTCGGCGCTCCACCCGCCGGAGGCGCTGCGGCTCCGGCTCCATCACCACTCGGCGCCGTCCCGGCCGCGGACGCGCTCCCGACCGGCACCCATTCCTTCTTGGCGACATCCCATTCCTTCCCCTTCAACCCAAACGTGCGCTCGTAAGCCATCACCTTCCACCGATCCTCTTCCGACAGTTTGCTCTTCCAGGCCTTCATTTTGGTGTTGGGCACTCCCTCGGAAATGCGCCAGAACCAGGCCGAGTCCGAATACAGCTTCATGCGTTCCATGTTCCGGAAGTCCCGCGCACCCGCTTTAACCGGCTTGCCGTCCTTTCCGTGGCAGCTTGCACAGTTCACATCGATATTCTTGGCACCGATGAAGATCTGTCGGCCTTCCTCCATAATCTTCTCGTCATTCCACCATCCAGCAGGCATGTGCTTATCGGCGTATTCAGCGGGAGGCGGAGGCGGCGCGACGATCGGCCCTTCCCCTCCTTCGCACCCGACAACCGTCAATCCTCCGCCGGTCAGGCCGAGCAGCAGGGCTGCCTTTATCCAGGATATGTGCTTCATAGTTGGCTATCTACTCCTTTCTCTGTGATCACTTCTTATCCATCAAGATGAGCCGGCGTAGCCCGGCAAATTCTTCACAAAAAAGACGCTTTTGCTCAGTCCAGACTTCGAGCAAAAGCGCCACCTGACAGATCGCTCTTCAACTGTCGGACTAGGCCTCTGCCTGGACCCGATTCCGGATCCGCAGAGTGTCAGGACTCTAAATTGTTACCGTTTTCCTTTCCCCCGCCTTACCGGTTGCCGCCGCTTCCGAACCAGCGTGGCGCCTGCGACTGCCGCCGCGATCATCACCCCCAGGCCGACACCGTAATAGATCCAGGAACTCGAATCCTCAGTGACGCATCCTGATCCGAAATTGACCGTGACCTTCCGTTCTACGCGCAGATCCTTCGGATCAAACGTGGCGGTGGTCCGCTGTTCTTGATCCTTGGCGGTCACAAGGATCGGATCACCTTGGTTATCATTATGTAAGTGAAGCGTAACCTTATAATGGCCCCGGTTGTCCGTATACCCCATCTTCCCGACGGACACCCGGGTATCTTTGACCATCACCTCAGTTTCGGAAATCGCCTTTCCGTCGCTTCCGCAAACAAAGCCTTCGACGATAAAACGATGGTCGATTTCATGTTCGGCTCGAACGGTGGCAAGAAACAGGCCGAGACTCGAAACGATCACCCCTAGGCTCAGGATCCATCTGGTGAAACTACCTGTTTTCACCCCCGGGCGTCCAACTCGATCTGGCTGCGCGATCGTGGCTGATACTAAGCCGATTCGAGCGTCTGGATCATCTGAATATTGCACGACTCGCAACGCACCGGATTTAAGGCGCACCCTTCTAGCATACGTGGTCTTTTTTGTCAACAGATGGGTAGGATTATATCGCCTTGACTGGCGCGGGAATTCTGCGTTAGTCGCCTGCGTGAGATCACCATTTTGGAGGGATGTTTCCGGCGGGCACAGGAGGCGGGAAAGTAACACGGAAAATGTGGCGAACCTCATAAATGGCCGCGTGCTTTGGCCTCTGCGGCGGCTTGATCGGCCTCCGCTCGCCGCTGTGATTCCTTTTTGGCAACCCAAGCTTCCCAGGACTTTCCCGAAGCCGTGTCCTTTCCGGTAAAGGCAATCGCCGCCAGTTGAGTAAAGGCAACGGTGCGCACCCCGTTTTCTCCCTTTGGGAAGATCTGAAGATGCGGGGAAGCACCCGATGCGTCGCGGTTACACACGTAGCCGTCGATCTTTTCCCCAGACGTCAACTCCAAAATCACATCGCCGCGGTAATCGAACGCCTGCTCGACCGCTTCACGTAATTCTGCCGGGGACGCCGGCCGAAAGACGCGGCCTTCGAGCTCACCGGTTTCGGGTGTGTGGTATTTGGAGTCAGTCATGGATAAGAATCGTTATTCGGAAACGAGGCCGGAAACGGTCACGGTTGCGTGCGATGAACGAACTCCGATTAACGTGTCAGGTGGCCCGGCATCAACGTGGCTTTGACGGTGCGACCGAAGCCGGACCAGGAGCCGAACGTGTCCTCCACCGCGGACGCCTCGTACCCGCAGTGGACCATGCAGTCCGCGCACTTCTCGTTCCGCCCGGTTCCATACTGATCCCAGTGAGTGTCGTTCAGAAGTTCCTGAAAGGTTTTGGCATAGCCTTCTTGGAGCAAGTAGCAGGGCTTCTGCCATCCGAAGATGTTATAGGTCGGGTTGCCCCAGGGCGTGCACTGATACTCGCGCTGCCCCATGAGGAATTCGAGAAAGAGCGGAGATTGATTG
>JBOHOS010000218.1:0-1133 GCA_050731295.1 Nitrospiraceae bacterium
GGCAGCAGATACGGATCGGCCGCTCGTTTTGGCAGACGATGCGGCCGGCATCGGGGCAGAAACCCGCCGGATGGCTGGACCACCTCAGCGATCGCATCAGTTCTGCGGCGGGCGTCGAAAAAGTTCAGGGATTCGACTTCAGCGAGACCTTCTCGGAGGTGCTCAAGAAGAGGACCGATGAAGAAGTGGAGGAGTATTTCAACGTCGGAACGCGAACGACCACGCCGGGCCTGCTGCAAGTCAACACCGACTGGCCGAAGCCCTGGGTCTTTTTCAAATTGTTCACGTTTTCGGTCATGGTTTATCTTGGCTTTGTCTTTGCGCTCAACGAATTTCGAAACCCGATCCTCGTTCCGGGGTTAATCTCAATCGGCTCGTTCCTGATTCCGTTTTCGATCCTCGTGCTGTTTTTTGAGATCAATGTAGCGCGCAACGTCCCGCTCTATCAGGTCATTCGGCTGCTCCTGCTCGGGGGCATCCTCTCCCTGATTCTCTCGCTGTTTCTCTTTCGAGCTACGAACTTGAGCAGTTGGCTGGGAGCCATGAGCGCGGGGATCATCGAAGAAATCGGGAAGGCCTCGGCGCTCTTGCTGGTGATCAACAAGCTGAAGTATCGTTGGACGCTGAACGGCATGCTCTTTGGAGCGGCCGTCGGGACGGGATTTGCCTCGTTTGAATCGGCGGGGTACGCCTTCATCTATGGGTTGCAGGGCGGAGCGGACACCATGTTGGAAATCATCACCCGGCGCGGTCTGCTGAGCATCCTGGGCGGCCATGTCCTCTGGACGGCGTTAGTGGGAGCAGCGTTGTGGAAAGTGAGAGGCGAGCGCCGATTCAGCGTCGACATGCTGCAGGACCCGCGGTTCCTTCGGA
Organism: Nitrospiraceae bacterium; assembly: GCA_050731295.1. Lineage (GTDB taxonomy): Bacteria > Nitrospirota > Nitrospiria > Nitrospirales > Nitrospiraceae > JBOHOS01. The sequence continues at coordinate 874 of JBOHOS010000218.1, forward strand.
TCTTGGGACTGGCCATGGCGCTCCACATGATTTGGAACTCTCCGCTTGAGCTCCCGTTTTATGCCAAATATATCGCCCTGGGGTTTACGGCCTGGGTCGTCATTTTGGGGTTGATTCAAGATGGATTGGGACAGATTCGGCGAGAGCAGAGTCTGATTCGATCGCAAGAGACCGCCTCACCTGTCGCCCGCGGTTGACCCGTCTATCTTATTCATGCGAACGACGGCAACGTTCCATCCCTGCGGGGCCTGCCGCTGGAC
>JBOHOS010000219.1:0-2651 GCA_050731295.1 Nitrospiraceae bacterium
TAGGTGATGGCCAGCTCGCGGAAGATGTAATCAATGATCGAGGTGGACATCTTGATGTGGTCGTTCAGCTTGACCGGGCCGTTCGGTTCGAACCGCGTGAACACGAACGCCTCGACGAACTCCTCCAGCGGAACGCCGTGCTGGAGTCCCAACGAGATCGCGATGGCGAAGCAGTTCATCAGGCTGCGGAATGCCGCCCCTTCCTTGTGCATGTCGAGGAAAATTTCTCCCAAGGTTCCGTCGGTGTACTCGCCGGTTCTGAGATAGATCTTGTGCCCGCCGACGATCGCCTTTTGCGTATAGCCGTTCCGCCGCTCCGGCATGCGCCGGCGCCGGCCGATGTAGCGGACCATGACGCGTTCGGTGATCTTCTCGGCCATTTTCAGAACGTCGGCATTGGCCGCCGCTTCCGCGAGTTCTCCGGAGTCCGTGGACGCATTCAGCGGCTGGCTGAGTTTCGAGCCGTCGCGATAGAGCGCGACCGCCTTGACCATGCAACGCCAGGCCAGGAGATAGGACGCCTTGACGTCTTCGACCGTCGCATCGGCCGGCATGTTGATCGTCTTGCTGATCGCGCCGCTGATGAACGGCTGGGCCGCGGCCATCATGCGGATATGGGCATCCACCGGGATGAACCGCTGGCCGGTCCGCCCGCACCGATTGGCGCAATCGAACACCGGCAAATGCTCCGCTTTCAGATGCGGCGCCCCTTCGATCGTCATCGTGCCGCAGCAGTAATCGTTCGCCGCTGCGATCTGCTCCTGGGTGAATCCCAGACCCCTGAGCATATTGAAATTGGATTCGTTCAATTGGGCGTCGGTGAGTCCCAGCTTCTCGCGGCAGAATCCTTCCCCGAGCGTCCATTTATTGAAGGCGAACTGGATTTCGAACGCCTGGCCCAACGACGCTTCTAGGCGGTCCAACGCCGCGCCGTCGAAGCCTTTCGCCTGCAGGGCTTCATGATTGATGGACGGCGCGCCGTTCAGCGTCCATCGGCCGGTGCAATAGGTCACGATGTCCTGGATCTGCGCCTCCGTGTATCCCAACGTCGCGAGCGCAGGCGGGAGGCTCTGGTTGATGATTTTGAAATAGCCGCCCCCGGCAAGTTTTTTGAACTTCACCAGCGCGAAATCCGGTTCGATGCCAGTCGTGTCGCAATCCATCACCAGCCCGATCGTGCCGGTCGGCGCGATGACCGTGGTCTGGGCGTTGCGAAATCCGTAAGCCGTCCCGAGCTCAAGGGCGCGATCCCAGGCCCGCCGCGCGGCCAATAAGAGATCGGGGGAGCAATACAAAGGTTGAATGCCCTTCGGCGTAATGCTGAGCCCTTCGTATTCTTCGGGCGGCGCGTTGTAGGCCGCGCGCCGGTGATTGCGGATGACTGTCAACATATGCTCGCGATTCCGGGCGTATCCCTCAAACGGCCCCAGTTCGGCCGCCATCTCGGCCGAGGCCGCATAGGACTCTCCCGTCAAAATCGCGGTGATCGCCCCGCACAGGGCAAGCGCCTGCGGGGAGTCATAGGGAATGCCCTGGCGCATGAGGATGGTGCCCAGGTTCGCATAGCCCAATCCCAAGGTCCGGAACACGAAACTCTTCTGTGCGATGGACCGGCTCGGGAACGACGCCATCAACACGCTGATCTCGAGCACGATCGTCCAGAGGCGCACGGCATGACGGAAGTCTTCGAGATTGAATCGTCCATCGGGCGTGAAGAACTCGCCCAAATTCAAGGACGCCAGATTGCAGGCAGTGTCATCCAGGAACATGTACTCGCTGCAATTGTGAACGATCAACCCGGACGCCACAAAATGGTGCGTCGCCTCCTCGGTGAGATCGAACACGTCCGCCTCGCCGGCCGGCTCGACGGTGGCCACCGCATCCGTCAGTTCATCCCGGTGCCAGCCCACCTCGGCATTCAATTGAGCCAAAGCCGTGGCTTTTTGACTCTGCGGATGGAACCCGATTTCCCGCTCGAATATGAATCGAGACGAGCCGCTGATCTGGAGTGACCGTCGCGTATTCGGCTCGGAAGCCGGCTCCCAGTTGGAACGGTTGCGGTCCAACGCCGATTTGATACCGAAGGACAAGAGTAGCAATTGCACCTGCTGCAACAATTCATACGAGCTCGAATCGAGAGCAATGGACTGCGATTGCTCCCCTTCTCTAACGACGGCGCCATCCGCCGTGAAGAGACCACGGAGCACTGCCGCCATGGCCGGACGATCCAGGTCGTACACCGCCGGGGTGAATCGTTTCCCCTCCGGCCCTTCATCCAGGACCGCAACCTGCCGGAACAGATCCACGACCGGCTTGGACCCGATCGAGAGCCGGGCGCCGGTCACCCCATACGTCACCTGCGCGCCGTCGCTCCGTCCGACCGAGCCGACGGCCTTCAGCGCGGCCTTATGGGCATTGACCGCATCGGCGACGGACGTCAAGACGAGCGTCTCGTTCGCATGCATGGTCAGGATGACCACTTCCACGCCGGTCCCCCGCGTGACCGATCGATTCAAGCAGCGATCGCCCATGGAGACGCCGATGCCGAGGGCCAAATTCGCCGGCAAGGTCCGGCGGCCGAAGCCCGATCCCTGCAAGAGCAGCCGATCGTCGGGGGCCAGATCCTTCACAGCCACGTCGCCGCGGGACAC
>JBOHOS010000220.1:0-1172 GCA_050731295.1 Nitrospiraceae bacterium
GAGCAGGGCCTGTTGCTCGGAGGTCATACTGGAACGCCCTCTCGCCGCACATTGATCAGCAACGGACTTTGCTCATGCTCATATCGCTCTTCTGCAATGAACACACAAGAGACCACTTCATTGTGCCGGAGCGAGAGATCGGCCACATCATCAATAGTCCGAGCAATCTCTTTCCCAGGGGATACCGGGCCCTTGAGCACGACGAGCACGTCAATGTCCGACCCTTGCTCAGCATCGCCACGAGCCTGCGATCCATAGAGCATCATCCGCGTGAGCCGAGGCCCGTACAATTCTTCGAACCGACGACGCAATTCTTTGAGAATCGCGTTCACTTTCTCGCTCATGAAGGTCTTCCTCTTGCAATGGAAAGAAATCTTAATGAATCGAGGCGTCAAGAACCAACGCCTTTACCACAAGTCCTGCTTTTGAAATTTCTCTAGCCTGAGCGTCAAATCTTGCCTGTGTTTCGAGTTTATTTGGGCAAAACTTATTCGCCTGACCTTTTCGCTTATCAGCGTTGCTCCATTGTTGGCAATTGAACCAGCCAACTAGATACAGTCCATGTTGGCAGTGGTTGTCCTTGAGATATCTGTCCACCAACTGGCTTTGCATGGCATCGTTTATTCCAGGATTCCAACACCCTTTGACTTCAATGATTACACTGACCGAGTCATACGCTTTCCCTGAGGATGCCGGTACGATCGCGTCAACATGTATATCTGTGCGTTCCTTTCTGTGAATTTGAACTTCACGATTGAGGATGATGCCTCGCTTCTTAAGATCCTTCTCTAGATGAACCTTTATATAGTTGGAGAGCTGGTCTTCGTCTTTCGGGCGCGCCTGAGATTTTTTTCCATGAGATGTTTTCTCATCATTCCAGAGGAATGGGGCTTCTGGAGTTTCGCCCTGGAGCTGTAAATCGAGCCGCTTCAATGATTCAACAACAACATCGAGCAATTGCCCTGCGCTTTGAACCAGGCGCAATTCGTGATTATGAGCCAGCTTGAGTATCTCACTTGGTCGGGCAGGTTCCCAAGTAACACGTCTCGTTTCATCTTGAGCGTCACGTAAGACCCATTTTAGCCAGTCAAGTTCCGGTAATTCGTGTTGGAGCTTTCGAATTGCATCGCCTGCACGATAGTTTCCCCGTTGCCTAAGAATGGTAATAATCG
>JBOHOS010000221.1:0-9198 GCA_050731295.1 Nitrospiraceae bacterium
GGTTATAGGTAAACGAGTCGTAATTATCGATCATCAGCAGCATAACGGTTCATTCACCCGATTCAGGGGTGTCCGAATGGCCCTTTACTGCACGAGCACGAAGGACGGTCCGGCATCCCCTTGCCCCTCATTCCAATCCTTTTTCCGCCAGTTCGATGGCTCTTATCATCGCCCGAGCTTTGTTGCAGGTTTCTTCATATTCCAGCTCGGGTCTGGAATCCGCCACAATGCCGGCGCCGGCTTGAATATAAGCCTGTTTCCCCCGAATGACGATCGTGCGGATGTTGATGCAGGTATCCAGATTGCCGGAAAAGCTGAAATAGCCGACGGCGCCGGCGTAAGGCCCTCGACGCGTCGGCTCAAGCTCTTCAATAATCTGCATCGCCCGGACCTTGGGCGCGCCGGAAACCGTCCCGGCAGGAAAACACGCCTGCATCACGTCGTAGACCGTCCGGCCCGTATCGAGCTGCCCGTTGACTTGCGAGACTAGGTGCATGACGTGTGAATACCGTTCCACCCGCATCAGCCCGTCTACTTGCACGGTGCCTTTTCGCGCAATCCGCCCGATGTCATTCCGTCCAAGATCGACAAGCATCACATGCTCCGCCCGCTCCTTTTCATCCGCCAACAACTCATGCTCCAGTTGTCGATCCTGGTCTTCCGTCGCGCCTCGTCGCCGGGTTCCGGCAATCGGCCGGACGGACACCCGCCCGTCTTCACATCGCACCAAGGTTTCCGGTGAAGAACCGACCAGCTCGACGCCGCCGACACGCAAATAATACATGTACGGGGACGGATTGATCACGCGCAAGGCTCGATAGATTTCGAATGGACTGGTCTGGATCCTGGTGTCCCACCGTTGCGACACCACGGTTTGCACGACGTCCCCGGCTCGAATGTACTCTTTCGTTTGCGTCACCATCTTCTCGAAGTCAGCACGGCTCATGTTTGGTGTAAAGGTGATCGGTTTTCGACGGCTGGGGAGCCGCTGTCGCCGCAACGGCCGCTTCAGCCGCGCGATCATCCCGTCGATCCTGGACGTCGCATCGGCATAGGCGCGCCTGAGCTCTGACTTCGTTCCAGACGGGACATAGGCATTGGCCACGACCTTGATCTTTTGAGCCACATTATCGAAGATCAGCAGCGTGTCGGTCAGGAGAAACGCAAAATGCGGAAGGTCTGCCTCATCCTTGCGGCGGGGCAAAATATCTTCAAAGGACCGCACGACATCGTATCCGAGATACCCCACCGCTCCTCCGACGAAGCGAGGCAGATTCGGAACGATCACCGGACGATAGTCGGCCATCACGCCACGCAATCGGTCGAGCGGCGTCATGCCCGGCTCCGGTCCGTAGGGAACTCGTTGAACGCCCGATCCTCTCTTGATCACGACCATGCCGTGATCTTCGTTGAGCGTCACCGGGGACCCGCTGCCGAGAAACGAGTAGCGCGCCCAATTCTCCCCCCCCTCGACGCTTTCAAGCAGATAGGCCGACGGACCGTGATCGATTTTGAGAAACGCGGAGACCGGCGTCTCGAAATCCGCCAGGATTTCTTGATAGAGAGGAATTAAATTCCCTTGGGATGCAAGAGCTCGAAACTCCTCCAAACTCAGCGAGTACTCAGCCTTCGACATGGTCCCTCATGGATAGCCGACCACCAGCTTCCGGCCCACTTCAATCAGATTGTCGCGAAGACGATTCCACTCCTTGATTTGCTTCACCTCCACTCCATACTGACGGGCCAAGCTAAACAACGTTTCACCCGGTTTGACTTCATGAAGGAGCGGAGCGCCAACCTCCCCCTTCATCATCAAGTCGTTTCGGAACATGTCGTTCATGTCGGCCTTCTCGTTCTTGGGGACGCTCGCTTTGGGGGCCGACGGAGGTCTGCTTTTCGGCTGCAGAGAGCGATGAAGCTCTTCTTTCGCCTTCAGTGCCGCCGCCTCCCTCAACGCGGCGGACTCATCTTGGATTCGCCCCATCTGCTCCCGCACCGCGTCGAGCTGTGCGGTGAGCTCGCGATTGCGCGCATCGAGTTCGGGCGTTTCGCGTTTGAGACGCTTCAGCTCGGCATCCAACTCTCCGGTGCGTTTTTCCTCCTGCGCCAACAGGCGCTGGAAGTTCAAGGCGCGCGCTTTTTCCGCCTCATACTTCTCATTCATGACACATCCGGCCATGAGCAGGCCGCCGCAACAGATCGCCGACAGATACAACGTCTTGCCGGTTGTCATTCTCATCCATCCTCCTCTCGATAAGAGTCCCCTCAAGCCGTCCGGCCGGCCCCTGCCTCGAAGCGTGGAGTGAAGTCACCTGACAGAGGAAGGGCCGATGTTCGGGGAGCTTGAGTCGGTCAAGAATAGAGCCAGAGGCCTTGAAAGTCAAAGCCTAAGCCGCGGTCGCTGTTTGACCCTCCGCCGGAGCTATGTTACGGTTTGCCATCTTTTCGATGGAGGACCGTGTCCACGCATCCGCACTCTGCAGTCGGGCGTTCCGTGGTCGTAGATGGCGTCACGCTGCGATTGGCCCAACCCCTGGACGCCAGCCAGGAATGGATCGGCGCGAGAGAGATCCTGACGCAGCTCCTCGCATGCTGGCTGGTGATCGACGACAAAGACCTGCCCCTGGCTCCGCGCATCACCGGTCCTCCAGGCATCGGAAAAACGACATTGGCAATGTCGGGGGCTCGGGAACGCAAGCAATCTTTGTACATTTTTCAATGTACGGCCGACACCCGGCCTGAAGACCTCTTGATCACGCCTGTACTGGCCGAATCCGGCACCATCGCGTATCACGCGTCTCCGCTCGTTTCGGCCATGCTCACCGGAAGTGTCTGCGTCCTGGATGAAGGCAACCGGATGAATGAGAAGAGCTGGGCGTCACTGGCGCCCTTGCTCGACCACCGGCGTTGTATCGAATCCATCGTCGCCGGCCTGCTCGTCAAGGCCCATCCGGATTTCCGTTGCTGTGTCACGATGAATGAAGACGCTTCCACCTATGAAGTGCCGGACTATATCTTGTCCCGCCTTCAGCCCACACTGGCCGTGGGATTTCCTCGGCGTGAAGACGAACTGGCGATTTTGCGTTACCATGTGCCGTTCTCGCCGGCGGAAATGCTGGCATTAACCGTCGATTTCTTGCAGAATTCGCATCAACTCTCGCTGGAGTTTTCCGTGCGGGACGGCATTCATATCTTGCAATACGCGCTGAAGCGCCTCGCCCAAGATCCGGCGCATCCGCTCTCAAGAGACGCCGCATGGCGCGAAGCCTTGCTGAAGGTGCTTGGAGAAGAAGCGCTGGACCTCGAGGGGCTCTCAAGACGTAAAAAACGCGCGCTGGGAGATCACCCGCTTCCCCACGGCCTCGGCGACTTCTTCTTTGAAAGCGACAATCCGCTTCACCCCGACCGTTGACACCATGGGCCGATCGACGCCGACTGCCGACGCGATTGTTCGACTGTCCCCTCGCCTCGAAGTGCTACCCATTCTCCATGCCAGCGGAGACATGGCTCAAGAGGTTCGCGAGGCGCTCATTGCGCGGCGGGTTGAGTGCGTGGCGGTCCCGCTGCCGCCTTCCGTTGAATCGGCAGTGGAATCCGCAGTGGAAGAATTGCCGCACATCAATGTGGTGGTGATGCCTGAACCGGAACAGGACGGCATGCCGGCCGGCAGCTTCATTCCGGTGGACCCGTGTCAGGCCGTCATCATGGGTGTGCGCGTCGCGATGAGTGAACAGATTCCCCGGGCGTACATAGACCGAGAGGTCACCATCTATGAACCGACCTCTGTCGTCGCGCCTGATCCCTACGCCCTGAAGAGCGTGTCGTTGGAGGCCTTCGCGTCCGCCGTTCTGCCATCGTTGCCTGCGCCCTCGGCCGGCAGCCAGCAATCGCTCCGCATTGCGTGGATGGCGTTTCGATTGCACGAATTGGAATTGGAGTTTGAATCGATCTTTTGTCTGTGTCACATTGCCGACTGGCCGTGGCTTCGCGACGCCTATCGTGAACGCACACCGTACACGAAACCGGACACGCCGGCCGCGCGCCCCTCACTCTACAGCGCCGATCCGGCCACGCTCTATTTTGTCCTGGGTGAGTTACCGTTTCTCACCGAGCAATATGAGCGGCGGCGCGCCACCCTCCGTTCGGACCGTCACCTCTCGATCGATGGAATCAAGGAGCTGCTTCTTGAGACGCGGATGCGCTGGCTGGCCGGTCGCCAATCGGAGACCCATTCGGTCTCCAACTGGGTGACCCCTCACCTTCTTCAATTGTATCTGCAATACGTGCGGAACCTGGCTCTCCTGGATCGACGACTCACACCGGACCTGTATACCTTGGTCCTCGCGGCGAAGCAGATGGCGGGCGATGACTTCGCCATCACATTGCTGAATACGGCCAGATCCTCTGGATTCCAGCAGGAGGAAGAAGGCCCCCCCCCCCAGACCCGACCGGCCGTCTCCGCCGGGATCGACAGGCTGGAGCTTCCGGACGGCGAGGTCGTGTGGGCCAAAAACCGATTGCAGGGATCGCCCTTAACGTGGCGCCCGCTCCTGCTCAAACCGCAACCGGAGCGCATCACAACCCGCCGCTGGGCACAGCAGTGGAATCCATTTCGGCAATGCTCCTGGCCGCCTGAGGACAATCGGATAGAAAGCTTTACCCGCCACGTACGGGAACAGGCGAGAGCCATCCTTGGCGCTGAGCTGGCCCGCGTCGAAAAATTTACGACGTCGATCAAAGATGGCATCGATTTGCGAGAGAGTTTGCGATACTGGCATTCCGCCACGCCCCATCGAGCGACTCGAATGATCGGCCCCATGAAGCCCGAAATCTACGTGAAAGAAATCCCCCCGGCGCGCGGCAACGTGGAAGCGGTCGTCTTCCTCTTCGACACGCCGGCGGACCCCGAGCTCTACTCGTGGCGCGCGACGTGGCAGGCCGAGCATGCGGAGGAATCGACCTTATGCTTTTACGCTCGCCCATTCCAGGAGCATCTGGTTGGGCCCGGGATCGCTCAGTCGCAATACGGGGGCGCCCTCTTTTTGTTTCCACCCAGACCGATCCCCGATATCTGGCACGATCCCTCGCTGGATTTTGCACAGACGCTGGAAGATCGATTGATCGCGGCGGCCGCTCTCCATTCTCGAGAGCCGCATATCGCCCTCGTAGCGCCCAGACCGCCCCGCGCGCGTTGGCGTCAGATCGCCCGACTCGCTCATCGCCGGCTCGTGAGCATCCCGCTGAATCGGTTTTCCGGGCAGACGGTCGATCGGCTCCGGCGTTTTCATGTCCTGAACGGGCACGACATCCGTAGTTATGCCGCCACGTTCATCCGGGACAGTTAATGCCCTCAACGATCAGTCTCAGCTGTCGGCGCACGAGATCCAGGCCGGCCTCGAGCGCGTCATGAGCCACGAGATATCAATAATGCCTCCCGATGACCGCGCGCCAGATCGAGAGCAGATCGATGCGCTCCGCAATGAGATCCGCCGGCACGACCATCTGTATTACGTCACGAACCGCCCCGAAATCTCCGATCAGGAATACGACCGCCTGTTTCGTCGTCTCAGCGAGCTGGAAGCCGCTCATCCCAATCTGATCACTCCGGATTCGCCGACCCAACGGGTCGGCGCCATGCCGCTGTCCGCGCTCACCAAAGTGCGCCACGAACGGCCGATGCTCAGCCTCGACTCAATCACCGACCTGGAGGACGTACGGGCCTTCGACAAGCGCGTTCGACGAGAGCTCGGGCGCGAGTTGGGGCGAACCCTGGAGACGGAGGCGATTCAGTACACCGTTGAACCGAAGTTTGATGGCTTATCGGTTGAACTGATCTACGATCACGGACGATTTGTTCGCGGGGCGACGCGAGGCGATGGGATCACCGGGGAGGACGTGACGGTCAATCTTCGCACGCTCCGCTCGCTTCCTCTGCACCTGCAAGCGAATGAAGACCTGCCCGCGCATCTCGTGATTCGTGGCGAGGTCTATATGCGACTGGATGATTTTCAGGCGCTCAACCGCCGCATCACCGAGCGCGGCGAGGAGCCCTTTGCCAACCCGCGGAATGCGGCGGCGGGCGCGCTTCGCCAGCTCGATTCGAACATCACGGCCAACCGTCCGCTGATGATCACGAGTTATGAGATTATGGCGCAAGCCGGACGCCCTCCCGCCACGCACTGGGAGGAGCTGGAACTCCTCGCTCGGTGGGGCTTGCCGGTTCCCGTTCAACGACGGCTCTGTGCGTCCATTGACGACGTGATCGCGTTTCATGCCGAGACCGCTCATGAACGCGAGCAACTGGCGTTTGAAATCGACGGAGCCGTCGTCAAAGTGGATCGGCGAGACTGGCAAGTGCTGCTGGGAGAAAAATCGCGAAGCCCTCGCTGGGCCATCGCCTTTAAGTTCGCTCCCCGCAAAGAAATCACTCAGGTCCAAGACATCGTGGTCTCGGTCGGGCGAACCGGTACGCTGACGCCGCTGGCATTGCTCAAACCGGTCGATGTAGGGGGAGTCACGATCAGCCGGGCCACGCTCCATAATGCCGATGAGGTGGCTCGGAAGGACGTACGTGTTGGCGACACCGTGAAGGTGGAGCGGGCGGGGGACGTGATACCGGCGATCGCCGAGCGGGTCCCGGTGCCGGGAGAACAACGGCCGGACCCGTTCCGGATGCCGGAGCAGTGCCCGGTCTGCGGGTCCGCTGTCGCACGCGAAGGCGCCTATTACTACTGTTCGGGACAAGCCGCTTGCCCGGCCCAGTTGAAAGGCGCGTTGGAGCATTTTGCCTCGAAAAGCGCGCTCAACATCGCCGGCCTGGGAAAGAAAACGGCCGCTCAACTGGTCGACAGCTGCTTGGTCAACACGCTCGCCGATCTGTTTGCGTTGACCAAAGACCAGGTCCTCAGCCTCGAAGGGTTTGCCGACCGATCGGCGTCGCTTTTTTTGGAGGCGCTTGAGCGGAGCAAACAGGTTTCACTCGAGCGATTGTTGATGGGCCTCGGTATTCGGCAGGTCGGTCAGCACATCGCCCGCGTGCTGGCACGCCGGTTCGGATCCCTGGAGGCGATCATGAACGCCGATCGGAAGACGTTTGAAAGCGTCCACGAAATCGGCCCGGAGATCGCGTCCAGTCTGGAAACATTTTTTCGTGAAGACCATAACCGGCAGGTCATCGACCGCTTGCGCCGACTGGGCCTTGCCGTGACGACCGAGCATGGGGGAACGGGCCTGCAGCACAGGCCGCTGGAAGGCACGATCTTCGTCTTTACCGGCACGCTGGCACAGATCAGTCGTGAAGAAGCGAAACGGCGCGTCGAAGATCTGGGCGGTCGCATCGCCTCGAGCGTCAGCCGGCGCACGGATTATGTCGTCGCCGGCGCCGAGCCTGGCTCCAAGCTCGAGGATGCCAGACGGCTGAGCGTCCGTATTCTGACCGAAGCCGAATTTCACGCTCTGCTTCATCATCCTTGACTTCTGCCTCGTCCGGTGGGACAGTGGAACCGCACCCTATCCAGGCGTGAGATGGCCTTGCCTTCTTTCTCATCCATGGCCGCGACCCGTGGCCGCAAGCTCTCCCTCCGCACCAAAGCCATTCTAGCCGTCGCGACCGGGCTGGTCATGATTTCCACGGTCTTGACCATCATGCAATACCACCGAAACAGTCGCCTATTGGATGAGGAGTGGGAATCGAAAGCGATCGACTTTGCCAGAATTCTGGAAGTCACCATTCAGCCGCTGCTCGAAAGTGGAGACCGCCCCGCACTCTCGCGAGTCGTGGCCAGGACGCTGCTCGTCCCAGGCATTAAATCGGTGACCGTTGTCGATGCCCAGGGCATCATTGTCGCGGACTCCGCCGATCAAGGCGTAGGGGGACGATTGCTCCTCCATCTGGATGCCGTGAGGGAGGCGCTGGAAGAAGCCAGGACCGACATGACCTGGGTGGAAACCAGGGACACAGGGCGGGTGCGCTTTATTTTGATCCCTATTAAGGCGGCGCTCGGCATGCCGTCGCAACAGGCCCACGTCCATGGCGCCATGCTCATTGGAAGCGATTTGTCGGCGATGGATCGCCTGATTCAGGCGAACCTTCGCTACCTCCTCTTCGTCAACAGCATCACCGTGGCCGCACTCCTCGCCCTGTTCTGGATCGTGATCCGGATCAGCCTCGTTCAGCCTCTCGCCATGCTGGCTGAACGCGTCCGCTTGAAACCCGGCACGATTCTGCCGGGCATCACTCCCGGCGAGCCGCCCGATGAAATCAGCGCCCTGACCGAGACCTTTGCGCACATGAATGCCGCGCTGCGCGAGAGTGAAGACTTCAGTCGCGCCGTCCTGGGATCATTGGCGGCGGGGACCGCCGTTTTGGACAAGGACGGGCACTTGCTCGCCGTGAATGCCGCCTGGGAGCGTTTCGTCAAGGACGAGGGAGATCTGTTTCCCATCGCCGGTGGCGGAATTGTCGATTACCTTGAGATCTGCCGGCGTCCGAGCACAGGATACGGCGATCATGCCGAGGAGGCAGTCGCGGGAATTCAAGCAGTTTTGAAAGGCGCGCTCCCCCGGTTCGCCCTCGAATATCTCTGCCCATTATCCAAGGAGTCCCGGTGGTTTCTCCTGTCGGTCACCCCGCTCGACAGGACCGTGGGCGGCGCCATTCTCTCCCATCTCGACATTACGGAGCGCATCGGAATGGAAGAGCAGCTCCACGAGGTCTTGGCGCAAACGGAACGAGCCCGAAACCGTCTCGACGCCCTGTATAACGCCATCCCGATCGGCTTGATGTCCGTCACCGCCGATCTGGTTGTCGAGCGGGTCAGCCACTTAGTCGCCGAATTGCACGGGCGACCGGTTGAAGATCACATCAATCAGTGGCTTCCAAGTTTGATTCCGTCGGAACGTTGGGCGCGGCTTAGACCGATGTTTGAGCAGGTCCTCCAGACCGGCAAGCCCATGCAGGGGATGGAAGAGGCCATTGCGGACAGCCGCGTGCCCGGAGGCACACGATTTTTGCTCTCGGATTATCATCCCCATCTGAGCAGCGAGGGAACGGCGCGCGGCCTCCTCGTGACCATTCAGGACGTGACCGGTCAGAAACTGGCGCAGCAGAAGCATGAGCAGCATCTGAAAGATCTCACAGCCAAGAATCGGGAGCTGGATCAAATGGCGATCCGCGACCCGCTCACCGGGCTATATAAC
>JBOHOS010000222.1:0-2771 GCA_050731295.1 Nitrospiraceae bacterium
AGGCGTAGCCTCTGGGCTACGTTGAGGATGTTGCCAAGCCGAGAACAAAGCTGGGGGTCATTTTCAGCGGTCGACCCTGGCTTTCCATGATTCACGGCATCAAAGGCGTCAAAGACATCCTTCCCGAAGAAATTCGTCGATGGCAGACGATCGAGTCCGCCGCTCGCCGCCTCTCGACCGTGTATGGATTCCAGGAGATTCGGGTTCCGATTTTTGAGCTGACGGACCTGTTCGCCCGCAGCATCGGCGCGAGCACCGACATTGTCGAAAAGGAGATGTATACCTTTCCGGATCGAGACGGCAAGTCGTTGACGTTGCGTCCGGAAGGCACTGCCGGCGTGGTCAGGGCCTATATTGAACACAATCTCGGCGCCTCTTCTATCGCCCAGAAATTCTATTACCTCGGCCCCATGTTTCGGCACGAGCGTCCCCAGGCCGGTCGCCTGCGCCAGTTTCACCAATACGGCGTCGAATCATTCGGAAGTTCCAGCCCGCTGGCCGACGCGGAGGTGATCGCCCTCCTGTGGAGTTTCCTCACGGGTCTGTCGCTTCCAGGCTTGACGTTGGAGATCAATAGTCTCGGAAGCACCGAGGATCGTCCAAGGTATATAGTGGTTCTGGTGAATTTTCTGAAAGAGCACGAAGACCAGCTTTGTGCCAATTGCCGACGGCGCATGACCACAAACCCGCTCCGGGTGCTGGACTGTAAGACACCGAGTTGCAAGGACGCGATGGAACAAGCGCCGAGGATTACGGATCATCTCTCGCCCCCATCGCAACGGCACTTCAATGAGGTTTTGGGTGGACTCGGCGACGCGGGCATTCCCTATACGGTCAATCCTAGACTCGTACGCGGTCTGGATTATTACACCCTCACGACGTTTGAGGTCACCTCCCATCACCTTGGGGCGCAGAACGCGGTCGGGGCAGGCGGCCGCTACGATGGGCTGGTTGATCTGTTGGGTGGTCCCAAGACGCCGGCCGTCGGCTTCGCCGTCGGGATTGAGCGCATCGCTCTGATGCTTCCGGAAACGGTTGTCCACAGTGCGCCGACCATGGTTTTTGTGGCGGCATTCGGCCAACAAGGACTTCCGGTCGGAATGCATCTTCTGAACCAATTGCGCGCTCTCGGAGTGACCGCCGATACCGATTATCGGGCCGCTACCCTCAAGGGGCAGCTGCGACAGGCGGATCGCCTGGGGGCCGAATTTGCCCTCATCATCGGTGATGATGAGGCAGCAAAGGGACACGTGCTGCTTCGTAACATGTCCACGAAGCAGCAAGAAGAACTGCCGATCGAGTCGGCTGTCAAGACGCTCTCGATACGTGTTGCATCCGATCTCTCACCCACTCATTTTTCAGTTGACAATAGGTGCCCGTAACGAGTAGGTTTCTCAAGACTATCAATAAGTAATGTGCATTCGTCAGCATATGGTTTCCGTGCATTGGGTATGCCAAAGAAGAAACTAGGCGTTCTGTTATCCACACCCCCTTCTCATCCCAATGTGACCACCGTCGCCCGTCTCTGTGAGGAGGGATTACGCTCGAATGTCGATGTGTACCTGTATCTCATCGACGAAGGGGTTCAGAATCTCCGCGATACACGCCTCCTTGGGCTGTCGGACGCCGGGGCCAAACTCTTTGTCTGTGCCTACGGGTGCCAGCAACATTCCGTGCCGACCCATGACCTTCATGCCGGTGTTCAATTATGCGGTCTGGTCGTCCTCTCCAACATGATGAACGGATGTGATCGCTTTGTGGCCTTCAACTAGCGGTCTCAACGGAGATTCGTGCTCCCACGTATTGTTGTTCTGATCCGCGAGGACCCGGTAAAAACGCCTCGGGCAGTGGAAGCACTCCGAATTGCACTCGGACTCAGCACGGGCGAAAATCCATTGACGGTTGTTCTATTGAACAACGCGCCTCTTCTCCTCGGGGAAGACACCGATGACCTCGTCGATGGAGAGATCCTCGAAAAACACCTGCCGGTCTTCAAGGAATTGAAGACACCGTTTGTCGTTCCTCACGGAACGATGCGCAGTTTTTCGCTGGATCCTGAGTTCGACATACGAGAGGCGTCGGCCGACGATATGGCTTCACTCATCTCGAAGGCGGATCGTGTCCTTGTGTTCTGAGCGTTCATAACCGTTGAGGATCGGCTTGCGAAAGCTTCTCTACCTGCTGAAAAGCCCGGTACCGCACGCCGAGGACCTACTTCCCCAACATCCCAACGCCGAGCAGGATGTCTCGGTTGTTCTCATTCAGGAGGGCGTGGCTCAGCAACACATCGCCGCCGATCGCGTCTATGCGCTTTCTGAGGATGCTGCAGCACGGGGGAGGGCGTCCGTATTTCCAACCGTGTCGTACGAGGATCTGGTACGCATGATTTTTGAGGCGGATACCGTAATTGCATTGTAATCCCCGTGTCTCTTACGACTAATTTGTTCTGGGCATGCTGAATCATCGTAGCAGAAGAAGTAGGAGTAGTGGGTGTGGAAACTGGTGATCGTGTTGAACGCCGCATTCTTTCAGGTAGTCGGCCGAGCGGTGAGTCAGAACGACCAAGGGATAACCAAGGGGGGTGCCCGTGGACAGTGCTCGTACAACCTGTGAACCCCGGTGGAAGCCGGTCGGTTGGCTGCTGAACAGGTCACGTGATCTTTCATGAAGGAACATACGCTTATCAACAGATGTTAATAAGCCTGTGTATAAGTGGAGGTCCTCCGTCATGAGTGTGGAAGCTGTTTGGGAAGATGCGATGGCATATATCG
>JBOHOS010000223.1:0-4040 GCA_050731295.1 Nitrospiraceae bacterium
GGTCCGCACAGCGCATTTTTGATGGTGGCGATGGGCAGCGGCATTCCGGCTCTGGTGTTTCTGCTGTGGACCTTGGTCAGTGCCACCCGCGCTCTTGTCCAACGCGCCTCGAGGGTGGGCGATCGCCACTCGTATGCCATGATGCTCGCCTCGGCGATCATGATCGTCGGATTTGCTACTCGCAATATCTTCGACTACATGTTCGCCGGCAGTCTGGCATACTTGTTCTGGATGCTATTGGCGACGGGCTTGGCTGAAGGGCGGAAGCAAGCGGACATCGCAGGCGGTCGATCGGCGCCGGCCGAGGAAGCGTTGGAAGTCGGACATGCAGGGGGATGAACGCATGACGCAGGTGGCGGTGGTCGGGTCGGGCTATTGGGGAAAGAATCTGGTCCGCAATTTCGCCGGACTCGGCGCTCTCGGGGCCGTCTGCGACAGCCATGAAGACACGCTGGCCGCGTTTCGCACGCAGTATCCAACATGTCGATGCTTGAGCGCCTATAGCGATGTCTTGCGCGACGAGAGCCTCGGCGCGGTGGCGATTGCGACCCCGGCGGAGACGCATGCGACGCTCGTACGAGAAGCGCTGCTCGCCAATAAGGATGTCTTTGTCGAAAAGCCTCTCTGCCTGTCGATTGAGGAAGGGGAGGCGCTGGTGAAACTGGCGAAAGAGCGCCGGCGGATTTTGATGGTCGGACATCTGCTGTGGTATCACTCCGCCATTCTCAAGCTGAAGGAGTTTATTGACAACGGCGAGCTCGGCCGCATTCAGTACATCTATTCCAACCGCCTTAATCTAGGCAAAATCCGACGGGAAGAGAATATCCTCTGGTCGTTTGCCCCGCATGACATTTCGGTGATTCTGGGATTGTTGGACCAGATGCCGGAAGCCGTCCGGGCGCAGGGGGGCAATTATCTCCATCAGCAAATTGCCGATGTCACAGTCAGTCTTCTGTCATTCGCCAGCGGGGTGAAAGCACATATCTTCGTGTCCTGGCTCCATCCGTTCAAAGAGCAGAAGCTGATTGTCGTCGGCGACAGGAAGATGGCCGTGTTCGACGATCTCGAAAAAAAAGACAAACTGGTCCTCTATCCCCATTCGATCGATTGGAAAAACCAGGTGCCGGTCGCAAACAAGGCGGATGCCCAGCCGGTGACGTTGGCAGGCGAGGAACCGCTGCAGGCCGAATGCCGGCATTTTCTCGAGTGCGTTCGAACCAGGCAACGACCGCGTACGGACGGGGAGGAAGGACTACGGGTGCTCACCGTTTTGCAGCAATGCCAGGAGTCGCTGGAACCGAAGGATGTCCAGCTGCGATCCCAGCGGGGTGAAAAGACCGCGGTTCCTCTTGGCTATACGGTGCACGAATCGGCCTGTGTTGATGACGGAGTGGAGATTGGTGAGGGAACGAGCATTTGGCATTTTTCGCATATTCTCACAGGCACGCGGCTCGGCAAACAATGCAAGATCGGCCAGAATGTCGTCATCGGCCCGAACGTCACCATTGGCGAGGGAGTCAAGATTCAGAACAATGTGTCGGTGTACGAGGGCGTGACGCTGGAGGATTATGTCTTTTGCGGCCCGTCCATGGTCTTTACGAACGTCTTCAATCCGCGAAGCGAAATTCCTCGCATGACTGAACTGCGGCCCACGCTGGTGAAACGGGGAGCGACCTTTGGCGCCAATTGCACGATTCTCTGCGGGATCACCATCGGTCGTTATGCCCTGATCGGCGCGGGTGCGGTGGTGACCAAGGACGTCCCGGACCATGCCCTGCTCGTCGGCAACCCGGCGCGGATAACCGGCTGGATGTGCGCCTGCGGCGTGAAGCTGCAGATAAGGGGGAAAAAGGGACTTTGTCGGACATGCACGAGACAGTACATAATGGAGCGCGGCGGGCTTCGACCCGTGTCGGCAAAGGCATGAAGGAGTCGGCATGACCATCCCGTTACTGGATCTCAACGCTCAGCACGAGCCGCTTCACCAGGATATTATGGCCGCGATTGAGCAGACGGTTCGTAGCCAAGCGTTCATTCTTGGCCCGGAAGTGACCAAGCTTGAAGAACGAATCGCGTCCTATTGTCATGCCCAGTTTGCGATCGGCGTGTCCTCTGGCACAGATGCGCTCTTGGTGGCGTTAATGGGGAGTGACATCGGCCCCGGCGATGAAGTCATCACCACACCCTATTCTTTTTTTGCTACCGCTGGCGTTATCTCGCGGCTTGGCGCCAAGCCGGTCCTCGTGGATATCGATCCGGCTACCTACAATATCAATCCTGCCAAGATTGAGCAGGTGATTACCACGAACGCGAAGGCCATTATCCCGGTTCACCTATACGGCCAATGCGCCGAGATGGCGCCGATTTTGGAGATCGCCGCGCGACGCCGTTTGCATGTGATCGAGGACGCGGCGCAAGCCATCGGGGCAGAATACCGGGATGGTCGCCGAGCCGGCAGCATGGGATTGGCCGGCTGCCTGTCCTTCTTTCCCAGTAAAAATTTAGGGGCGTTGGGTGATGGCGGGATGGTTGTGACGAGCGATGCGGAATTGGCCGAAAAGATCAGGATATTACGGGTCCACGGAGGCAAACCCAAGTACTACCATAAGGTCATTGGGGGCAATTTCCGGCTCGATTCCATTCAGGCCGCCGTGCTGAACGTGAAGTTGAATTATCTGGACGGCTGGACCAAGCGCCGACAAGAAAATGCTCAACGCTATGAATCGCTATTCGCACAAAGCGGGTTGATCGAAAAGCCGGGCATTACTCTCCCGAAAGCCGTTTATGCGCAGCGAGGTACGCCTCATTTTCACATTTACAATCAATTTGTCCTCCGTGTTCCTCATCGCGACCGGTTGATGACACATCTGAAGCAGCGGGGCATTGGAACCGAGATTTACTATCCGGTGCCCTTTCATCTCCAAGAATGCTTTCGGTCCCTCGGGTACCGCGAAGGGGATTTCCCGGAGTCCGAGCGCGCGGCCAAAGACACGTTGGCCCTGCCCATCTATCCCGAATTGACCGCTGAGCAGCAGGCACGTGTGGTGGAAGCAATCAAGGATTTTTACCGGACGATTCATGCTGAATGATGAAGTTGATCCTCTGACCGTTCGCTGTGCCCCACTTTGCTCCGTGCCTGTCTTGTTCTTATTCGTTGGGAGAAGACCGTGAATCTGCGCGGAAAGAAATTGTTGGTGATCGGTGGGGCGGGATTCATCGGCTCCCACCTGGTGGATGAACTCCTCAAGGCCGACCCTGGTGAAATTGTTATATATGACAATTTCAGTCGCGGGACGCGTGACAATCTCGCCGAGGTGCTCAAGGATCCCCGTGTCCGGCTCTTCGGGCTTGGCGGAGACATCACGCAAACAGATATCCTGACCGAGGCAATGAAAGGCGTCGACGGTGTCTTTCACCTGGCCGCGCTCTGGCTCCTCCACTGCCATGAGTATCCACGTTCGGCGTTTGAAGTAAACATGCGCGGCACGTTCAACGTACTTGAAGCGTGCGTGGCCAACAAAGTAAAGCGGCTCGTCTATTCCTCTTCGGCATCCGTGTATGGGAACGCGGTCGAGATCCCCATGACGGAAGACCACATCTATAACAATCGGACCTTCTATGGAGCCACGAAGATCGCCGGCGAGCAGATGTGTCGAGCGTTCCATGAACGCTACGGCTTGAACTACGTCGGCCTGCGTTACATGAACGTGTACGGGGCAAGACAAGACTACAAAGGCGCTTACATCGCGGTGGTGATGAAGATCCTGGATCGCTTGGATCAAGGATTGCCCCCCGTGATCTATGGTGACGGCTCACAGGAATACGACTTTATTTATGTGTCCGATGTGGCGGCGGCCAACGTGAAGGCGATGGAGTCCGAGGCTACCGACAGGTTCTACAATGTCGGATCAGGACAAGGAACCACGATTCAAGCCATTACTGAGATGATTTTGGAGATCACAGGATCTCGTCTTCCCATTCAATACGAGCCGGCCGGCCAGACCTTCGTGACCAAGCGGATCGGCGACCCAACGAGAGCG
>JBOHOS010000224.1:0-1632 GCA_050731295.1 Nitrospiraceae bacterium
ACGCCAACGACCCCTGTGGGGCTCGCCCTGAAGGAGACCGTCTACGCCCTCGATGCCACCACGATCGATCTGTGTCTGTCGGGGTTCCCTTGGGCACCGTTTCGCTCCACCAAGGCGGCGATCCACTTCACACGCGCTTGGACCTGCGTGGCAACATTCCGTCGTTCACCTTTATCAGCGACGGCAACCTGCACGCGGTCCACGGGCTGGATCAGCTGGTCCCCGAGCCGGGTGCCTTCTATGTGCTGGATCGGGGCTTTCTGGACTTCGAGCGCCTGGGCCGATCCGCCGCCGCCGGCCGCTTCTTTATTATTCGCGCCAAGTCCAATCTCCAAGCCCAGCACCGCTCCTCGCAGACAGTCGACCGACGCACGGGCCTGACCTGCGACCAAAACGGTCGTGCTCACTGGCTTTTACTCCCACACGGGCTTCGACACGCCGTTGTGACGAATCAAATTCAAAGACCCCGAGTCGGGCTCACGCGGCTGCGGACCCTGTGTCAGGGCCTCCCCATTGCGGCGCAGTTGGACTGGGATCTGTCCGACGCCGAGGATGCTGGCAGCGCCCCACCTTGTCATGGTGGAATCTACTCTGCCCACGGTTCGTATTCCCTGAGACAATGCGGCGTAGATATTACTCTACCGCGGGCAGTGGCCGGAAGCCCTCGCGAAGAGCAGCCTCTCGGAGCCGTTGATCCAGGCATACAAACTCATGCCCTTTGGGCAATCTATTCGACCATACAAGCGCGGCGGCGAGTTGAAGTGAATCGGCCGCTCGAAGCGGATGAAGGAGAAGCGCTCGTGCCGCTTGCTCACGGACCTCTTGACTTGGCACCATTTCGGTCCACGCCTCAGCCAACTGCGCTAGCAGGGTGCGGGCCTGATCCTCTGATGCCCGATCGAGTATGCCTTCTCGCCGAAGCCTGGCAAGGGCCGACCAGCATTCGACGGGCGTGGCCCACCACACAACAATGGCCTGGTCTTCCTCAATGAGCTTTCGAAGCAATGTAGTTCGTGGTTCGTGCAGGCAGAGAGGGAGCACCGCAGAGGCGTCCCAAAATCTCATCGACCGTCAGCCCGTTCGGTCAATAATCCTTCGAGTCCTGCGCCCTGCTTATCGTGAGGTCGTGGAACTTTCCAAAACCCCACAGGTAATTTGCCGGACCCAAGACGGACCAACCCGGCTCTAGCAAGATCTAATAGGTGGGGAGATTCAGCCGTGAAATCGTGTGCGAGCGGGACTATTTTGGCGATCGGTTTTCCTCGTTCGGTTATGATCACTTCTTCTCCGGCCTTGACTCGGGCCAAGTATTCGCTCAGAGTCGCTTTCAGTTCAGAAACAGCAGCGCTTTTCATGTTTTATCCTATCTAGTCATGATAAGTTGACTACTATAGTCAAATACCCCCACAGCTGTCAAGTCGTTTTTCTAAAGCTTCCAGAAATCTGGCCTACGTTTTCCTACAAGACACCAGTGTTTTCTCAGCCGATGAATAACGGACTATTGTACTTTAGTCATACTTCGTTCTTTATCTGAAGTGCATTTATATCTGTGAAGATCACACACATCCTTTCAATTCTGTGATGCACAGTTGCCAAAAAACTTCGGCTTGGTAAGAGGGGCCTGAGTCACGT
>JBOHOS010000225.1:0-5998 GCA_050731295.1 Nitrospiraceae bacterium
ACGTAGATCTCATCCAGTGTCGATTCTCTATCATTGATCTGATAGACGATCCGGTAGGTCCTGACACGGTAGGAGCGGTAGCCGGACAGCTCAAGTTGTAGCGGGTGGTCGGACAACGGGGAGACGAGCAATTCCCGAATGCCTTGGCGAATATCCCGCTTGATCTCCGGGTGGAACTTTCGCAACCGTTCTGCAACTTCAAGTGTGTAGCGAGCGCGGTAGGTCTTCACTGCTCGTCACGACCAAAGACGGCCTCGTGCGATTCCCACCGTCCGGCGGCAGCCTGCTTGAGTGACCGCTTGATCGATCGCATAGCTTGTCGGTCGCCCAGTAATTCGATCGTCTCCATGAGCCCATCATACTGCTCCATGCTTAATAGTACGGCGGTGGGCACTCCATTCCGCGTGATGGCGAGAACCTCCTGGCGTGCCTTCAGTTTTCGAAGCAGGTCGAGCAAATGATTCTTGGCGTCAGTCACAGACACGTAGTGATCGATGTAAGGCATGGGCTTCCCCTTCCCTTAATAGCCATATTACTGGCTAGTTTAAGGCCATTATCCTTCAACGCAAGCCCTCTTCCCCCATATTGGCAGGAATCATATCCAGACCTTCCTGTGCATGTGCCGACAAGAAGACCTGAAACGTCACAGGTCGTAACCGCCTAAGAGGCTCAACTAGAACCGCGACGTGGAACCTAAATAGCGCTCCAGCCGCAGGGCAACGTCCGGCGGGCAGGAGGGAGAGGAGCGGAGGCAAGAGCTGCAGATGCGAACGCCTTCATACGCCTTCATACATGGATCAAAACTTACCTGAATAGGTGTCATTTACCCCTCGGTGAATATCTATCTGGCTTCCTGAAGCTTCTTTACGTCGTCGTCACCAAAGGTGTGCTGAACCTTGTTGGGGGTCGTCTCGCCAAAATGACGGAACGCGGCTTCGATCAGGATCGGCGCCATTCGAGGCAAATCGTTTGAGCTGCCGGTCATTATGGTCTCGCCCCTCCACAGTTCCACCAATGACCCTGCGGCGCGAGACTTCGGCAGGTCTATGACGACCAGTACCACTTGCGTTGTGTAGCGCTGAGCGGTTGCGGCATTGGGGGACGATCCGACCATGCCGTAACCTAAGGTTCCGCTGCCGGGTGTCGTGCCACCTGCGCTGCCCATATTCTGCGGAGAAGAAGAAGCGGTGGGGCCGGCTGCTCGTTCACTGACGCCGTAGGCTAAGTAGACTCCAAGCTTGGCGACCTTAGCGTCGGTCTGCTTATAGTCTCGGTCCTCTAATTGTTTGGTAGTCAATTTGGCATAGTCCGGAAATGCCCGATCGTTCTCGACTTCGTTGGTCGGGAGCACAGCATAGGTCACATGCGATGGGACGGCGGCCTCTGTCTTCTGAGTTCCCTTCACGTCTACGGTGACCGTATGGGCGCAACCCAGCCACAGAAGCGTAATTAGACATACCGATGGCATTCGAATCAGCATCTCTTTCATGAACCCACCCCCTTCACCTTCGACCTTCCTTGATCTTGGCCTCCAGTTGATCCGCGTCGGCGTCGCGATGGGCGCGTCGCAGCGTGGTGACATATTCCTTCGTCAAGCAGATCACGTCCGGATGGCTCGTTCCCAACGCCTTCTCGTAGACGCGTAACGCCCCACTGATACAGCGGCGCCGCCTGCTCGTTCTTGTCCTGAATCGCCGCTACCTCCGCGAGCTGGCGAACGGTCTTGCCGACGGTGAGGTGATCCGCCCCCAACGCCTGCTCTTGCTGCGCGAGCGCTTGACGAAGCAGAGCCTCCGCCTCGGTATGGCGGCCCTGTGCAAACTGAAGCATGGCCAGGTCGGTCAATTCCCGCCCCGTCTCGTGCGAATCTCCGCCACGCCCTCGCGCTTTGATCTGCACGACCCGCTGTTGGACTTGAACCGCTTCGGCCATCTTGCCTTGCTCGCGGTACAGACCTGCTAAGCTCTCGAGGGCCTGCAGCAGATCAGGGTGATCCGGGCCCAGTGTCTTTCCCCGGTTCGCCAGAAACCGTTTGTACAGCGCTTCGCCATCGACCCACCGTCCCTGTGCGCGATAGACCGCCGCAAGGTTTTTGAGGACACGGATCTGCTCGTGTTGCTCAGATGCCGTCTTTTTTCCCAGATGGCCAGGGCGCGGCGATACAGCGGTTCAGCTTCCGCGTATCGCTTCTGCTTCTTGTAGACCACACCGAGATTGTGAAAGGTCGTGGCCGTGTGCGTCGGCTGGCCCGGCGAGCTTCGGCTGAGCCGGCTGCGCGATGGGCTGAACCTCTCCTGAGGATTGCATTGGCGCTTCCGCACATCCGCTCCACACCGCCGGCAACGCCAACACCATCATGGGTCACGCACTCGTGCCAAAGAAGTCTCCTCCGTCCTTTCACGATCACCTCCTGTCCCGTGGTTCTCAATCGGGATACTCTCTTACGCGCTTGCTAGCGTGCAAGAGATTTTTCCTTCTCCGGCGAAATTTTTACGCTCGCACTCCATGCTATGTCGCGTCCGGCCGTTGAACATATTTCATCCGGCATTCAAACATTCCCTTTCCGGAAACCACTCTGCCAACGTGGGTTCCCTTTAGCCGCCGACACACCTGGTCAGGATGACGCAGGGCGAACTGGTTCAGTTGTTCCAACCCCACGCGCAGAATTTGGAGCGGTTCTTGACGCGCCGTCTCGGCTGCCCGCAGACGGCAGCCGATCTGCTTCAGGAGACCCGGCTTCGCCTCATTTAGTTCGGCGCCCCACAAGCCATCGACAACCTCGCGGCCTTCCTTTTTCGAAATTTCTTTCGTGAGGGGTGGTATTGCATGCGGTCGTTCGTCTATATAACAAGAGCTTCACCGGCACTGTGAATGTGATGACGATGAATCATGGAAAGCTTCTTTAATTTGATCGGGCTCGGCGCGCTCGCGGGGGTTCTTCCCGTCTACCTGGGTATCGCAGTCGCCCTGTTTACGAAAAGGATGATGGCGCGGACATGGGAGGGATTCCTGATCGGGGTAGCCAACGGCGTGCTGGTCTACCTGTTTTTTGATCTGATGCACGAATCGGTTGAACTAACCGGGTCCCGCGACCTGTTGTCATGGTCGGTCTTTCTCGGATGCCTCTTCGTCAGTTTCGTGGGTCTGGTCGCGCTCGAGCAGCATCAGATGCGCGACAATCGCTCCTCGAGTGAACCGCGCCATCGCCTGTCCCTGCCGTACATGATCGCGCTGGGCATGGGCCTGCACAATCTGGGTGAGGGTTTGGCCATCGGCGCCAGCTATGCGAATGGAGAGGCAGTGCTGAGTGGCTTATTGGTAGCCGGCTTTGCTCTTCACAACGGGACGGAGGGATTCGGTATCGTCGGTGCAGCAGGCCGAACGGAAGTCCCGTGGCGGGATATCGTGCTGCTGGGCGTGGTCGCCGGAGCGCCGACCTGTCTGGGCACCCTTCTGAGCGGACAAGAGCTTTCTCCCTACTTCACCCTGGCCTGTTTCACTTTGGCGGCAGGATCGCTTCTGTATGTGATCTTCGCGCTGACCGTCGTGTCGTATACGGCGACGCGCCGACTGCAAGCGGCGCTGGGAACCTTCCTCGGCATCAGTCTCATGTTCATCACAGCCATGCTCCTCACGCTGCTCACTGGCATCACAAGCTGATCCCGCGTTCTCGTCCTCTGCCGTTGCGCGCTCCATCGCTGTGATCCGGCAAACAAACATCGGTTCTCTGGCGTACGAACATCCTTATCCGGCCGCTCCTCTGCGATCGTAACTGGCGTGTGCGCATTCACTCCTTTTTTGATTTGGAGCGGCATGCGACCGTGATCGTCGAACAGGCCAAACACCTTCCCGGCCTGACGGATGTGAACACCAACGTGGAGCTCAACAAGCCGGAACTCGCGGTGTCCATCCACCGTGACAAAGCTGCCGATCTCGGTATTGCCGTCGCCACGGTCGGCCGGACCCTGGAGACGCTCCTCGGCGGACGGCGGGTCACTACCTTCATCCGGGACGGCAAGGCCTATAACGTCATGGTGAAAATTCGAGACCGCGATCGTGTCAAGCCCTCGTCACGTTGAGAGAGCGGGAGGCGCCGCAGGCGCGCTCTACCACCACGACAAAATGCAGTCGGTGACAATCAGCGCCGGCCTCGCGGAGGGCGCCGCGCTGGGCCATATGCTCACCTCCCTGGAACATACGGTTCGCGAGGTCTTGCCGCCCGGCTCCCGCGTCAGCTACGCCGGCGAATCAAAGGAATTCAAGGAAGCGTCGGAGAGCCTCACCATGGTCTTTGGGTTGGCCATCCTGATCATCTATCTGGTCCTTGCGGCTCAGTTCGAGAGCTTCATTCATCCATTGACTATTCTGCTGGCCGTCCCGCCTGCGGTCACCGGCGGCCTGTTGACTCTGATGGCCTTCGGCGGGACGCTCAACGTCTACAGCCAGATCGGGCTGGTGATGCTGATCGGGCTGGTGAGCAAGAATGCGATTTTGATCGTGGAATTCGCGAATCAACTACGCGCCCGCGGGGCCGCCATAACGACAGCGGTCATCGATGCGGCGGTTCTCCGTTTACGGCCGATCTTGATGACCACGATTGCCACCCTCCTCGGCACGCTCCCGTTGGCGCTCGCGACCGGCGCGGGCGCCGCCGGCCGACGGCAAATTGGGCTCGTCGTCATCGGCGGCCTTCTCCTTTCGACCCTGGTCACATTGTTTATGGTTCCGGCGGTGTGTCACACTCGCTCGGTCCGGACAACAGCTCATCGCTGCAGCGTCACACCCGATACTGGGGACCATCGTATCTGAGACCGGGGGCCATCCTGTGAATAAACATGTCTGACCCGGCCGCGCGACATTCCCATCCTGCAATTCCCGTCTTAGATTGATAGCATGGTGTTCTTCGAACAATCAGCTAACCTGGAAACAGAGAGGAGAATCCTATGCATCCCACCAGCACGGTCCGTCACGAAACCGGGTCTCCATCTCCAGGCGGCGACCAGGCTCACCCCGGACATCCTCGGCAGGACCGCCACGCTACACCGGCGCAAAGCTCGGTCCATCAGGACGATCCTTCGGCGCGGGCTATGCTGCAGCAAGCCTTTCAGAGGGCCTATCGCTGGAAGGCGGATTTCCGAGGATTCGCAGCCGGGGCGAGTGTCAACCAAAATGGCCGAATCGTGGAGGGGTCGATCACAGTGCTGCCATCAGCCGAAGTGGTCGTGACCTTGCCCGATGATCACTTGCGCAGATGGGTGACGGACACCCTGACCGCGATGGCTATCACTCGAATCCACCGCACCTTTGCCCAGGCCGAAGGTCAATTTACCCTCACGCTCGGTGAAAACGATCGCCATCCATTTGGCCGGCTCGTCCTCCTTAGTGATACCCTGGAGTCGTGTTATCGAGTCAAAGAGGATCGTATTCTTCAGGTCAGTCGAATGATGGGGCATATGAAATCCGTCATCAACGTGGAAGATACCATCAGAACGCCGGACGGACGCCATCTCACGACCAAACACATCGCCTATTCGTTCAGCTCCAATAACGGTCACTTGCTGAAGGCCGAAAGCTTTACAGACAAGCACGTCCATGTGGGAGACGCCGTATTGCCCGGATACCGCCAGATGGTGCTGAGTGAAGGCGCCACCGTGATTGTCAGAACACTGACATTCTATGGCCACCGCATGCTCGAAAACACCGACGGCGGCGCGGCGCAAGTAATCTCTCGTTGAGCAGCCCATGCTCTCCGCGCTCGTGTCGGCCGGCGCGTTATCCAGCCCTTGTTCTCTTCGTGAGCATCTATTTGGCCTCCCGAAGCTTCTTCATGTCGTCGTCACCAAAGGTGTGCTGGACTTGTGTGTGAGTCTTCTCGCCAAAATGCCGAAACGCGGCTTCGATGAGCATGGGCATCATCTGAGAAAGATCGTTTGATCTGTTGGTTGCCTTGGTTTCGCCTCGCCAGAGTTCCATAGTAGATCCCGCCGCGCGGGACTTC
>JBOHOS010000226.1:0-3652 GCA_050731295.1 Nitrospiraceae bacterium
GCATCATTCTCGCTGCCGCTTCTGTCGGCAGTCGCCTTCGTCAAGGTTCGGATAACTTTCGAGAAGCTGTAGGCGCAGAGTTTGAGCGTCGCGTTGCTGAGGAGCTAGGAGAGACTGCTCTGAAAACTGCATGTCTATTTTCGGTTCTCACGCACGTAGGCGTATCGGGTGCTCAGGAATCAGAACTTCGAGCAATTTGCCAGCGATTTGGCGATCACCTGTCTCCTCAAGAGGCTCTCAGGTACTCACGAAAATTAGAGGCTGCTGGCCTAGCGAGACGAGCCGGCTTTTATGTGGAGGTTACGCTGCCTCTCCTCGCAAACTATCTCGCCGAGCGACTGCTTCAAGGCAGGACCCTTGACATGTTTCTTCTATTTGCTGACTTGGATGAAGCAGGGCAGCTTCGTTTCATTAAGCGACTTGCACAGACCGGAGGTGACGGCCTCAGTCAATTTTGGGATGAATTGTTTGCCCCCAATGGTCTTCTCGGTACGCTCAAAAGCGTTCTCGATCGTCCGCACCTGTTTCGGCTTGTTGCCGGAACGGTACCAGACCGCGCTTTGCGTGTTCTTGAAAGTGAATTACCCAGCAGCTCCAAAGATGAGCGGCTCGCAATTGAGGGAGACCGTCGCCGTGAGCTGATGTGGGCGTTGGAGCAACTGCTATTTCGCATAAGAACGAGTAAGGGCGCCCTCCGCCTCATATGGTTGTTGGCTGAAACCGAAAATGAAAAATGGTCGAATAACGCGACCGGCGTTCTAGAGGAATGCTTCCATCCATTACATAGTCAAATGCCGTTGCCACTGGATGAAAGAATCTCCCTAATTCGCGAACGCCTTGCCTCCAACCCAGCCATAGAAACCAAGCTCACCGCAGTCAAAGCCATTCGGGGTGTATTCAAGCGTAGCAGATCTATCCATCTCCGCCGTAGCTCAAGCGGAGAACCCTTGGATTCAAGACCTTCTCTCACATGGAAGGAAGTCGCTGAGTATCTCGGCAATCTCGCTCAAATACTCATCTCACTCGCTCAGGAAGAGAACGAAGCCTCGGAAGCTGCGTTGAATGCATTGCCTGAATGCGTTGCTGAACTGATTTTTCAGGGCTTGCTTGAAGAAGGCATGCAGTCCTTCCGACAGATGATTGAATGGGCTATCCTGGATCGTCAAGGCCTCGACGTCTCCACGCTCGCCGCTATTTTGAGTCGCGTTCGCAATTTCCTAGTTCAGCAGCTTACCAAGCCGAACTTCCCGATGGACCGCCGATCGGAATACGAAAGAGCCATTGCCGAACTTGCCGAACTGGGGGCGTCATTAGAGCGTGCGAGCTTCTCGATCAGGCTAAAACGGTGGGCAGGCAAAGGAAGCTATCGCGTGTCCAGTGAATGGAAGCAGGTCGAGGAGCAGTTGCGCGTGCTCGCTAAGGAAGCCATTCAAATCCCTCAGCTCTTAACCCAAGATGTAATTCAGTGGTTGTTCACCGCCTCGGCAAAACAAGCACAGGCCTTTTTCCACCTGCTTGGCGAAGAAGACCAAACATTTCACTTCCGTTCAACTATTGAATCCCTTGCCAAGGGCTGGTTAGGGAGCAGAGCGTTTGCGCCGTATTTTAGCGGCTGGGCCAAGCGTGATCTAACAGGAGCTGAAACCCGACTTGATCAGCTTGCCGAATCCCAAGTCGTGTGCGCGACTGCTCTTTTGGAAGCGACAAGCTTATTGCAGCCGACACCGCAGGGACTCAAACGAGTCAAGAAGGCCGCCGAGCAAGATCCGGAATATGCCACCGAAAGACTTGGCAGGTGGATCGACCACTTGAGTTCAAAAGATTTCAAAGAGTTACTTCGGATCATCGCCGGGGAAGATCTTCGGCGTACTTCCTCGGCCGTAACTTTGCTAGGGAGCTGGATGTATCACAAGAAGGAGTTAGATACGGAGCTGAGAGAGTTCGCATGGCGATGCATCGAGCATGGCCCATCTAAGAGCGAATCTCGGTCTCCAGCTTGGCAATTTGATGAACTGGCTGCAGAGTTGACCGAAATAGACCCGGACTCGGGCTTTCAGAAGTTCAAGCAACTCTTTATGACGTCTTCGCGCTCTTTGGACTGGGAACCTCTTGATATGGACGGAGGAGACCGGTGGTGGAAAGTCCTCCGCAAGAAAGATCGGAGACTGTTGTTCCAGATCTTGCTGGACGTCTCTCATATGAATGAGACAATTCAACAGACGGTATCTTGGAGGCTCAAGGAGCTACTTGACCAGCAAGAAGACGCTGATGATTTGCTTGCAGTGGTAGGGCATGAGATTGAGAATGCCAGAATCGTCGCACGTTGGCTTGTCGGCAGCAAGGATAACTTTTGGAAGATAGCCTTCCTGTTGCTCAACACGTTCCCTAGTGACCAAGAATTGTTTGACGCTCTTACCGCAGCAGCAACTGACATGGAAACCATGATTTCCGGCCCTGCGTCAACGTTCTATGAGACCCGGAAAGCCGAAGCGAAGAAGAGATTGGAAGACCCGTCAACGCCTGCTGCTGTGCGTCCGTGGCTGCGGGAGCTTATCGAACATCTCGGATCAGAGGTTTCCACACATCTTGTCTGGGAATATGACCGTGATGTCAATGATCTTCGTCGGTACATTCATGATAAAGATTCCAGCCAAAGAATCTGGGCAATAGGGAGAGTGCTAAAGTACGGCGATCCAAAGGATATCAAGCAACTATTGACTGTTGAGGATATTGAGGAGGCACTTCCTCAAGTTGATCTTCCTGATCAGAGGCGAAAAATGTACGAACGGCTTCTACCGGTCTGGAAGCATGGTTCGTAAAGTTCTTACTCCTCTGCAGCAGAGGGTCCTTGTTTCACTCTTTGATAATGGACTCGGTGAACTTGGGTACTATCTAACCGGTGGAACGGCTTTAGCCGAATTTTACCTACAGCACCGCTATTCAGACGATCTGGATTTCTTTGCGAGAACGCAACAACCCCCTGAACTCGAGTTTCGTCGATTTTTAAGTCTGATCCCGTCTCTCGGATTCATGATCTCTTCCCAGAGCATTTCAGGGGAGCACTTGAGATTGCTCCTACAGTCCGAAGAGAAGACGGAGGGAAGCCTTAAGATCGAATTTGCGAGGGACGTACCCGCAAGGATGGCTCCGCCGTTTCTTCAAGATGCGATTGTTGTCGATTCTTACGAGGACATCGCTGTCAACAAGATCTGCGCCATCCTGAATCGCCAACCACCTGAATCGAAAGATTTTTGTGATTTGTATTTTATCCTGAAAGAATCTCTCTACACGCTTGATTATTTGTTGGGCCGTGCACGTGAAAAAGAAGCCTGGCTTGACGCGGAAGATGGCATTCTTGCCTTTGCAGCAAACCTTCTTGCGGTGAAAGAGTTGAAGATCTTGCCAAGGATGATTAAAGCTCTTTCACAGGAAGAACTTGAAGCCTATCTCGTCCCGCTTGCCGTCGAACTCGCCCAGCGTTTCCGCCCAGGAAGCGATCCCAGCACATAGGGCTCAGTCACCACGATAGTATGGTGAACAGATCTTGGTGTGATGACCTGCCTAGATGGAGATCACCAGACAGCTAATCGATTCTCCTGGTTTCACATTCTTCTGTCGTCAACCCATTGACATGTGTCGGTGTGAGTGATGA
>JBOHOS010000227.1:0-2472 GCA_050731295.1 Nitrospiraceae bacterium
GGGCTGCTCGAAGCGTGCCGGGGCCGGATGGCGTATCGCCGCCCTGAGCGTCTGCTCCTCGAGTTCGAGGGGCGGAGGCTCGCCGGAGCACCGCAGGTCACGACGGACGAACTCGGTGAGCAGCGTCCCGCGTCGATAGAATTCCTGCGGATAGCCGTGCAGCTCGCGGTGCCGCGGGTTCCAGGTCACCAGCCGGCCATCGTGGTCGAACACCGCCACACCCTGGTGGACATGGTCGAAGGTCGCTTCGAGCTGCGCCGACTTCTCGCGTAGCGCGCCGACCAGCTCCTCGTTCTCGATAGCCAGACGCACCGAGGTGATCAGCGACGCGTTGACCGTGCGAGCGAGCAAGGCGACGCCGATCATGTACAGCACAACCAGCGTGGCCATGGTGAGGTGCGGCCGATCCGCCTCGAGCCCGAGGCGCATCGCGTAAGGCACAAGCGCGCAGAGGTAGAAGGCGACGAAGGCGGGCAGGTAGCCGGTCAAGGCGGTGAGCGAGCCGCCGACCAGGCCGGCCAGGACGAACGGCAGGAACACCTGAGAGGTCATCGACTCGGGTGCGTAGAACAGCACGGCCGCCGGTAGTGTCTCAGTTTGAAATCCGCCGGTCTTGACGCCGGGTTCGCATCGTGCCCATGGCTCCTATATGCTTAGCGGTAGGCAAGCGGAGGAGTCGAGCATGCCACGAGGCCCCAAAGGCCAGAAGCGCCCAGCCGACGTCATAGGCAACGCGGTTCGCGTCATGGAGATCGCGACCGGGCAGCGTGACGAGGAATACGAGGGCGATCAAGGCAAGAACAAGGCTGCCGCCGAGCTGGGCCGGCGAGGCGGCAAGGCGCGGGCGGAGAAGATGACGCCTGAGCAGCGCGCTGAGGCGGCGCGGAAGGCGGCGGCGAGGCGGTGGGGGAAATCCTAACGGTACTCGGCCAAGCGATCTTCGATGTATTGCGTTATGCGCTGATAGTCCTCTGGTTTCAGGCATCGTGACACCCACTCGGCGCACATAGCGTGCCAGAGCACGCTTGGGCTCACCATCAGCCGTTTTCCGGCTTCGGCCACCCAATCATGATGATCCGACAAAGCGAGGCTCGCTTCGCAGGATTCAGACACAATAGAGGTGTCGCGCAAAAGTCTGATCCAGAGATCGCCCCAGTTCCAGTTTGCAAGAGCCTCGAAGACAAGGACTTCCGGCGGATCACCGTCGCCGGGGAGGACGCAGCACCCCGGCCCGGTCGTGCAATCCCCATCCAGGAGCACCGCTACGGCTCGCGGGAAGCGACGGCCGGCAACCATTTGGCCAAGCTGGTAGCCTACAGAAGCTGACCCGAATGTCGTCACCATCAAGCGGGACGCAAGATCGCGGTTGCGTTGCGAGATTAGTTCAAAAAGCAAGGTTCTTGCCGCCTCGTCTTCAACGTAAACCTCGCACTCGGGGTGCTGAACATCGTCCATCTTGCTGAGCGCAAATTCAGGGCTGACGCCAATCATAGCTTGGCGCGTGTCGCCCTGCTCAAATATCTGAATTCGCGCCTGACTGGGCAATTCCTCAAGAACGTACGGCGAGTGCGTCGTCAGTATGATTTGAAGCTCTCTTTCTCGACAAACAGTTGCAAGATCGCGAATAAGGCGTCGTTGAGCGCGCGGGTGCAAGGATGATTCTATTTCGTCAATAAGCACCAGGCTGTACTTTGGGAGGTCTGCCTGTATCAGTTCCGCAATGGTTGTCTCACCCTGTCCTTGATGATAGCCTGAGTACGCGTCGTTCGCTCGTTTGAGAACAGGAATAGGACGCTCAAGATCAACGTCGGCGATGGCCATCTTAGCCGATGCGTACCGGTGACCAAGTATATTTGACAATCGCCCTAGGCGTGCCGCGTCAAAGGCCTGAGCGAAAGCTTCAACATGGCTGCTTTTTGCGATCTTTGCGTAGCCAGTTCGCCCGCTGATAGGAACAATACGGCTTAGATCCAGAAATTGAACAGTGCGAATTGGGCGTTCAACATTACCTTTCCACCGTTCAGTGTGTTTGCGGATGCTGCCGTCCTTTTTTGTAACCCCCTCGGTGTAGCCGAACCTGACGGACGCATTCGTTATTTCATCCCAAAACGTATCTGGGAAAAAGTCGGAAGCGTACTTAGTTCCCTTTTGCTTGACCGAACCTTTGCTCTGGTACTTTTGATAAACCGAGGCGCATGCCTGTATGACGGTGGATTTCCCCGAGCCGTTTTCACCCGAGATGGCAACGATGGGGAATGGGAACCGGATTCGATGGCCGTTCCAGCCTCGAATGTTCTCAATCTCGATCCAGTCGAGACGCTTTGGCCAGGCGGTCTCGTTTTCCCACGAGCGTTCTAGGCGACGAACCTCTTTGCTGAGCGGCACCACAGCCCTCCCGCGCGGATTGGCGAGCGAGATCCGTAGCCGCCGCGCGATCGAAAGTCAATTATCTTCCATTGCCAATGTCGTAAC
>JBOHOS010000228.1:0-3486 GCA_050731295.1 Nitrospiraceae bacterium
CCTCAAAGGTCATTGTCCTTGCTACTTGTTGTATGCGATCTCATCGAGCGTGAGTTCCACGTGTGTCACCAGTGTCTCGTTGCCGTTTATGCCGTCTTCTTCTGCGTCTTGCCACAAGCGGCGAGGAAGCCCCAGCTCATCTAGATCAGCGCCGTAATAAAACGGTTCTCGAAAGATAATGTAAGTGAGAGGTCCTAACGTGCCGTCTGTGATGAGCGCCGTCAAGCGCGAAGCTTCCTCCGCAGGAAGGTCCGATTCAATCCCTGGAAGAACGCGAAGGATCCGGTGTAAAGACACATGCGTGACGATGCCTTGGTCACGATCTCCATACATCACAAGCATCATCCCATTGGCCAAGGGATCAGCATCTTCCACCAGCGCCCAGTCAAACGACACCCGGTCAGGGTTGCTGCGGCACGCTTCCGCATAGAGGCTGCTCAAAAGAACCATGGTCATTGTGAAGGAGACAACGATCAAGCGAGCCAAAAAGGATTCAGTGCTGTGCGGCGGTCGCTGTGAGTACATGTGAGCCATTGTTCTGATCTCCGATGCCTGAAACATGAGCAAGCGGAATACCAGAACGATAGACGCGTGTTCGTTTCAAATGCGGCCATTCTGAGAGCCTTCAAATGATGAGAAAAACGGATGGCGGGTGTCATTTCGCGAATAGTGGCGGAGACGAAAATCAGTGGAAGATTATCGGAATAGATACCGGCGGTATCTGTTCCGATAGAAGCACCGAGTGAATAGGCAGGTCGTCACCTTATTCGCTTTCAAGAGGCACGTACAGATAGGTTCCTTGGCGATTGATCAGCAAGAGCGAGGGATCCTTCGACTTGAGCGATTCCACCAGCCGCTGATAGGCGGGCAGATTGGGCACCGGCTGGCGATTTACTTCGACAATCAAATCGTTTTGAAGAAGCCCCGCGGCTTCGGCGAGACTGTCCTCCTCCACGCCGGTGATAATCACCCCGCCGACCGATCCGAGCCCGAGCTGACGGGCAAGAGACGGTTTGATCTCTTCGACCAAGACGCCTCCCAAGGGATTCCCGAATGATTCCGCTCGCGGGGCAGGAGGCGGGTCTCGAATGCGTTCGCGGGGCGCTTCCTGCACGACCAATTCAACCTGCTCAGGCCGGCCATCTCGAATAATGTCCAGCCGGTGCTTGCTTCCGATCGGCGCGCTGCCGATAAGATTTTGCAGACGACCCGGATCGACGACCTCCTTGCCGTCGTATCGAACCACGATATCGCCGCGCCGCAAGCCGGCCTTCTCCGCAGATCCCATCGGCATGAGGTCGGTCACGATCGCGCCTTTCGCATCGGGCAATTTGAACAGCTTCCCTAACAACGGCGTCACGTCTTGGGTGGAGGCGCCAAGGAATCCTCGAACCACGCGGCCGGTCTTCAGCAGGCTTTGCATCGCCGTTCGGACCATGTTGCTTGGAATGGCAAATCCGACTCCTACACTCCCGCCGGTCGTGCTGGCAATCGCGGTATTGATGCCGATCAATTCTCCCTTGATATTGACGAGCGCCCCGCCCGAATTGCCGGGATTGATGGGCGCATCGATCTGGATGAAGTCTTCGTAATCGGCAATTCCGATGTCCGCGCGGCCGACCGCGCTGACAATCCCAAAGGTGACGGTCTGATTGAGCCCGAGTGGATTCCCGATCGCCAGCACGAAATCTCCGACGCCCAGCCGGCTCGAATCGCCCCAGGGTATAGTCGGCAGGCCGGCGGCATCGATTTTCACGACCGCGACGTCCGTCTTCGGGTCACTTGCGATGACCCGGCCCTTGAATTGCCGGCGATCACCGAGCAGCACATCGACATCGGTGGCATCAGCGACGACATGGTTGTTGGTGATGATATACCCGTCCGCC
The DNA here is from genome assembly GCA_050731295.1 of Nitrospiraceae bacterium. Classification (GTDB taxonomy): domain Bacteria; phylum Nitrospirota; class Nitrospiria; order Nitrospirales; family Nitrospiraceae; genus JBOHOS01. The sequence goes on from JBOHOS010000228.1 coordinate 1,887, forward strand.
GTGACGATGACGCCCGACCCTTGTCCGTATTGGCGATGCGGCGGCGGCATGGGGAGATTGCCGAATAACGGACCCTCGTCGATCACTCCCTGTTCCCGGACAAAGACGGTTGAGGAAATGTTGACCACCGCGGGAATCACTCTGACGGCTGTCGTCTTAATTTTGGCCTGTAAATCCAGGTGTGACGGTGAAGAAGGAGGCAGTGAATTGTCGGCGGCGCTCGACACGCCGGGTCCGACGAACGCCAGCATGAACAGCACAGACAGCCACAGCCGGCGTGAACTAGTCGGTGAAATCATCGCCCCCTCCAAGCGCTCCCCCCGGAGATAGTACAGGAGTGCGAACCAAGTGTACATGACTCGGTCTCTTGCTTTCTCCTCAATCGGAATGGAACACAAAATGTCGTGACAGGCGTGGAATGATACAGGCCAGGATCGTCCCGGCGGCTACAGTCACTCTTCACCTATTATCAGGGCTTCAATCCCTACGGCCAGTTCCTTCAATCATAGGATTGAGATGTTTGGCGGAGGCCGTTACTTCCATTTTTGATCCTTATCTCATCGTCATAGCGTCGGCTGGAACCTGTGACTCCGGCAACTGTTTGTCACGGCAAGCTCTTCATGCTCAACATGAGATGGCGCAAAGCTGAGCCGATCTGATGCCGTGTCAGCATTCGGCTGATTGTGCTGCCGAGGCAGGAGTTGTAAACGGTGAGCGTGCATGTTGAAATAAACAAGGAGGGACAATGCAAACCCAATCATCCACGGTGAAAGACCCGGTGTGCAAGATGGACATCCAGCCTCAGGACGCGGCGGGCACAAGTGAATACAAAGGCCAGACCTATTACTTCTGTGCGCCGGGCTGCAAACAGGCCTTCGATCAAAATCCGGAACGCTATAGCGCCGGCGGTACATCGCCGACGTGAGCGGGACTGATTCAGTCAGAGAGGTTTCTTCAATAACGCCACCGTTTCGACGATATTGACGAGTTCCCATCCTTGCTGACCGGAAGCGGTCAGCTGCCCCGGAAAGTCATTCCATTCAGGCGTGCCGGGAATGGCTTTCGGAATCACGATCACGCGATATTGCCAATTGCGCTCCTGTACATGCACGGTCGGGATATTCAGAACATGGACACTGGGAGTATTGACCACCTGGACATTGGACGGGATGGTCTGCGGCGGCGAAGGGGAAGAAGGGGAAGCCGACCCACTGGTGCTGGATCCGATCCGAATTCAAAGCTCAGCGCACGTCACGAAGACCAACAGGGCAGTAAAATGTAGTGAAAGGTCGGATACCGGTCGACATCGGTAGATATGTCAGACACCGCCTCAAAAAACTATCTCTTTTTTTGTGGAAAGGCGACCATTACCATTCCTCCCTTTGAAGCCTTTTATCGTCTGGGACAGTTCAAATCGCCTCAGCCCTGACTGGCACAGAACCTACCGTTTCGGCAAGAGCACGATGCAGTTAGGATTGAACCCCTGATTTTTCAGGGTGTCCATGCTGGCGATGGGCTCGCCCTTGGCCATATCGATTACGGTGACGGAGCCGTCATTCATCTCCGGCAGATTGAGGAGACTATTCTGGACGAAGAGATA
>JBOHOS010000229.1:0-4456 GCA_050731295.1 Nitrospiraceae bacterium
GTCCTGGGTGCGCACGTCAACTTTGGTAAGATTGGTCTCCGTGTCGTTTTCAAATGCTCGTTGAACAGCATCGGTGATCGCACGATCCCTTTGCCGAGACGCGGAGTCGCCGGACAGACACCCCGCCATCCCGAGCCAGGCCAGAACGATCGCGGCGGGGATAATTCGAGCTACCATTCACAACACCGAATCGTCCTGACCGAAGCCGGGCTACTGTTTCGGAATGATCGAGATCCCGCCGCTGACCTCCAAGACCGCATACTTGATCTGATCCATCCGCTCCAATCCTTGCCGCTCCCGGGCCGCCGACAGCACATCCTGCTCATCGAGCCGGGCCTGTTTCATGAGCTCCTTGAGCGGCCGGCCGTTGTCAACAATGATCATCGGCAGACCGTCGAGCCACTGCTCGACACGCGCCGACTTCTGTTTCCAGAGGGATAGGAAAATATCGATCCCGATCAAGGTCAAGACGATGAAGAAGCCGTTCGTAATCGAATAATCATTCCCGGTCATCGCGTTCTGGGAGGCTTCGCTGATGATCAGGAGCAGAATCAGGTCGAAGTTCGTCATTTGCGCAAACGTGCGCCGCCCCACAAGTCGGAACACCAGCAACAGGAGCATATAGACCGCCGCCGCCCGAAGCACCGTTTCCATTGCCCACCTCCCTGTACTCGGTTTCTCATCCCCTGTTCCCTCTTTCTCGTCCTCTCGCCTCGTGCCACGCGCCGTCCGTTATGGATAGATGATCTGCCAAAAATAGACCGGCGGGTGATCGCCGGCTTGAACTTTCACCAAGAAGGCTCCGAACCGCCGCATCTTCGCGTGCACGGTGATCACGGCTTGCTGATCTGATTCGGGGGTTCGAAACAGGTAGGTCACCGCCGCAGCCGACGTCTCGGTGCTGTGCGGCTCCGGCGTGATCGCTTCAATCTGCACTTTCGAGAGGTACTCCTGGTCGAGGCGAATACGCGTCCCGCCGCCGACTCCGGCGCTGGAGTCAACGTGAATCCGCAGGATCGCCGTTGACTCCCAGTGGCCGAAGCGTTCGTATTCCACCCTTAGCGACCCTGATGGATTCGCCACCGTTCCGCCGCTCAACGCCCCTTGTCCAAAGAAGCCGAGCAGCGCCGTCACGAGAAGACCGGCCATGACCATCCATCCGGCGCGTTGGACCTTCCATGTCTTCCGTTGAAACGCCAGATCCTGAACGATTTCAAGGTCCCCCACCCGTGGAAGAGAATGATCGGGTTTGTCCTGCGCCATCCCCGCACACCTTCATACGATGGAATGCGGCTACTATTGCCGAGCAGGCCGAATCACACTATCGGAAAAACCCTTATGGGGAGGTCAGTGATCGGCCGACACTCGGCGAGCGGGATGAGCGCGCGATCGACAGTCCGGGCGGGTGAGGCTGCTTCAGGACACAGGAGATCAGTGATCGGATGGTTCGTAGGCCTTGCCGGGTTTCCGCGTTCCGGGTCATGAGCAGGGGAACGGCCTGGTGCAGTGCCTTACTATACTTCAAGAGCGTCAAGCCGTCCATTCCCGGCATGTGATATCGCTCACGGTCGCATTCATAGTCGGTCGTGTCGAGCCGTTCCAGCGATCAAGGTGCGTGCCGGCATCGGATTACTCCTCGCTCTTTCTGTCGCGTCTGAGTTTGTCGATTTCCTTTTCCAACTCGATCATTTTTAACTCACGGCCCACGACGGCTTCTTCGAACTTTTCCAACTCCTCGACCTTCTCTTGCAGGGCCGCGTTAGCGGTGGCCAACTCGCTGGTCCGGTCGCGAACGCGCCGTTCGAGCTCGTTCTGCGAGGCGTGCAGCGCCGCTTCGGCCTCTTTCAACTCGGTGACGTCTTGAGCGGCGCCGATCATCCGTCCGACGCGGCCGCCCTCATCCACAATCACTTCTCCGATCGCATGCAGGATGCGCTCTCCTCCGTCCGGCCGCCGGATGCGATGGGAGAGCGCGAACGGTTCATGGTCCTGAATGGCCTTGGCAATCTTCGCTTCGACCATCGCGCGATCATCCGGATGCACGTAGGCCAGGTACCGTGCATAGGTGCCGCCGAACTCCTCGGGCTTCGCTCCGAAAATCAGGCAGAGTTCATCCGACCACGTGACCCGATCGGCCGCCAGGTCCCATTCCCAACTGCCCAAATGCGCCAATTGCTGCGCTTTCGCCAGCAGCCGCTCGCTCTCTCGGAGTCGCTGCTCGGCCTCCTTGCGTTCGGTGACGTCCCGGAAAATAAGCACGACGCCGATAATCTCGCCGTCCTCGTTTCTGATCGGGGATCCGCTGTCGTCAATCGGCCGTTCGGCGCCGTCCTTGGCCATCAACACCGTCTGATCAGACAGGCCGACGATCACGCCGGTTTCGAGCATTTTGCCGAGGGGGTTGCTGACAGGGAGGCGCGTCTGCTCGTTGACAATCGCGAAGACTCGGTGCAGGGGGCGCCCCGCAGCCTCCGCGTGTGTCCAGCCCGTCAATCGTTCAGCCACGCGATTCATAAAGGTCACGGAACCCTTCATGTCGGTGGCAATGACGGCATCACCGATGCTGTTGAGGGTCGTCGAGAGCCACGCTTCGCGCTGTCGCGTACGGCCCCATTCTTTTCGCAACCGCCCGCTGGTCCAGAACAAAAGCCCGACCAACGGCGCGACGAGAGCGACCGCGGCCAGTCCGATTTTCGTCATGAGTTCATGAATCGGAGAGACGACTTCCTCGCCGCTCATCCGGATCAGCACGCCCCAGTTCGAATTCGGAAACCCATCGATTCCTTTCGTGCGGGCGTAGCCGGTCAGCATCGTCATCCGGAGGCGCGGGCTCTCTTCTTCGACGTAGCCGGGTTCCTCGGAGGCCATGACGCGGAGCGCCGATGGAACCCCTTTCTCCTTGAGGTTCACGCGTGCTTCCTCCCTCAAAGAGGAATCGATGATGAGCTCGCCGTCGGCCGTCATCACCATATATTCGAATTGTCCTCGTCCGACATGGTGCTTCTCGAAGGTGTGGACCATGCCATGCAGGCCTTCTTCAATCACACGCAACGGCACGCGCGCCGTGACCGCCCCTTTGAACACGCCATGGCCATCCGCTACTGGAGACGTGAATCCGATGGCCAGACGCCCCTCGGTCTCGCCGGAGGCCGGCACGTCCTGGACCACGGCTCGCGGCTGTTCCCGGACAGCTTGAAACCAGGCGGAGCGGCTGTGATCCTGCCCGACACTCTCGGAATTCGTGGCCGCCACGATCCGCCCGTTCGCGTCGGCCACGGCGATCCACGCATAATACGGGTAGGTATTCTTGACCCAGGCCACATATTCCGACATGGCGACGGCATCGCGCGCCTGCAGCGCCCGCGCCATCATGTGGATGTCGCCATACCGCTCGAACACCACCTGATCCAGCCGATCGGCGACGCCGGCGGCCGCCACGGCCAGGCTCTCGCCCGTTCGTGCCATGAGAATCGTCTTCATGCGCTGAAGCCCAAGCGACCCGAGGACAGCAATGGCGGCGACGAGGCACGCGATGAGGACCGGCAGACGACGATAGAACGGCGCGCCCTGATCGGGTCGATCAGTCATGCAGACACTCCAATGAGGATCGTGAAGCAGCGCTGGAAGTGTACTGAACCAACGGCAAGAATTCCACTACGTCGGATCACTCGACAGGGATCGTGTGAGTCGCTGTTCCCTTTCTCCAACCCGGTGTTGGCTCACGGCGCGGGCAGACCTTCGGACGTCACGGCCCCCGTTGTTGTGTCAGGCGTTTCAGTGCCTGCTCCAACTCCATCATTTTGAGCTCGCGTCCGACGACGACATCATGAAATTGTTCGAGATCCCGGTTCTTCTCCTCCAACTCGACTTTGGACCGTTCCAGATCGCGCACCGCTTGCTCATAGTCCTGCACTTTCAGTATCAACGCTTGGTTCAGGTTTCGAATACTCTGCTCAGCCCGCTTCTGCTCGGTGATGTCCTGCACCACCACGCTGATCGCCGACACGCTCCCGTCCGCGGTCGTCAGCGGATAATAATTGGTGATCCATACCCGTTCCACCCCCGGGGCCTGGGACATCACGCCGGACACCTCCACATTCACGATCGGCTCTTTGGAATCGATCACCCGCCTGAGCAGGGGCTCATGGACGTCGGCAAAGCCCGGAATGACGTCGCGGATGGAACGTCCCACGGTGGCGCCCACCGATACTCCGTTCATCGCGGCCAACGCTTTGTTGATCCGCACATAGCGCATCGCGGTATCGATCAGGCACAGTCCGACGGGAGCGGTTTGATAGATCGTGTTCAGTTCTTCGAATTGTTCCCGCAAACGCTGTTCGCCCCGTTCCATCGTGTGATAGAGGGCCTCTGCCTCCATCCGCAGTTCTCGCTCGCGGCGCGCGGCCTCGCGCCGCATTCGGGCCAGTTCGAGATGCGCTCCGACGCGCGCCATCAC
>JBOHOS010000230.1:0-1303 GCA_050731295.1 Nitrospiraceae bacterium
ATCAAGGCGTTCGAGGACAGCGCCGAGGTCAAACGGCGGTTCGTGCAGGAGCATGTGGATCGTATCGTCCACGTGGCGCAGGTCATCGCGCGCGCGTTTCGCGAAGGACATAAAGTCCTCTTGTTCGGCAACGGCGGCAGCGCCACCGATGCCTCGCACATCGCCGCGGAATTCGTTGGGCGCTATGCTCGTGAGCGGACGGCCCTGCCTGCGATCGCGCTGGGTACCGACATGGCGGCGATTACCTCCATCGCCAATGATTACGAATATGCCGAAATCTTTGCCCGCCAGGTGAATGCCCATGGGCAGAAGGGCGATATTGCCATCGCGATCAGCACCAGCGGCAATTCCCCCAACGTTCTGAAAGGCGTGGAGGCCGCGCGCGCTCGTGGATTGACCACGGTGGGATGGACCGGGAGCACAGGCGGCAAACTGGCCGGGATGGTCGAGTACGCCTTCGTCGTGCCATCCACGGTCACCGCGCGTATCCAGGAGAGTCACATCACGCTTGGACATGTCCTGTGCGAACTGATCGAGGAAACCCTGTTTGAAAAACCCCTCTGAGAAAAAACGCCGCCAACCCGTTCTTCCGATCGATGTCACCAAGCTGAAGACCTACCCTCTTGCCCGCCGGCATAGCAAGGTGCGCGTGTCTGATTTTTCCGTCCCGTGGCGGCGCGGCGGCTCGCTTCATCGGTTTCTGGACACGCTTCCCGGCATCCTGGCTGTGAACACGCTTCGCGAGGTCGCGCAAGCGATCGCCCGTGCGCACCGCCGTCACAAACCGGTGATTGTTGGGATGGGCGCGCACGTGACGAAAGTCGGCTTGAACCCGATTCTCGTCGATCTAATGGAGCGCGGCATCGTGACCGCTGTGGCTATGAACGGCGCCGTGATTATCCACGATTTCGAACTGGCGTTGCTGGGGCAGACCTCGGAGGAAGTCGAGGCTGAGATCGATTCCGGCCGGTTCGGCATGGCGGAGGAGACCGGCCGGGTTCTCAACGAAGCCATCGTCCACGGCTTCAAAGAGGACCTCGGAATCGGCGAAGCGATCGGGGCCTACATCAATCTGCGTAAGAAGCAATTTCTCCATCACCGCATCAGCCTACTCGCGACAGGCGCGAGGCTGGGCATCCCCGTCACCGTTCACGTTGCGCTGGGCACCGATATTATCCACATGCATCCCACCGCCGATGGCGCAGCCATCGGAGCTGGCTCCCTGCTGGACTTTCGGAAACTGGCGTCGGTGGTCACGCGCATGGAAGGCGGCGTCTATCTCAATCTCGGCTCGGCCGTCATC
>JBOHOS010000231.1:0-4659 GCA_050731295.1 Nitrospiraceae bacterium
GGCATGGATCCATCGATTGACAACGAGGTGTGTTCTTCAGGAATCGCTGTTTCGGTGTTTCTCACGTGGCAAACTCTCAACGTTGATGGTCAATTTCAGCACCCGTCTTACGTTCGGCCCATGAGAATCATGAGCGAGAGATAATCTTCCACATGCCGGGTGATCAAAAAGTTCTGCCGAACCCGTTCGCGCGCGCGCCGGCCCATCTCTTCGGCGATCGACGGATTGTTCAGCAGATGCCTGGCATAGAAGGCCGTGCCCTCGACCGAGTTGGCCGTATAGCCGGTCTGACCGTACGCCACCTGCAAGGTGATGCCGCCGGTGGCTCCACCGATCACCGGTTTGCCTTTCCACATGGCCTCCGCCACGGTCAGGCCGAAGCCTTCGCGCTTGGACTTCTGGAACACCAAGGTGGCGCTGCGTTGAAGCGCATTGATTTCGAGATGAGAGCCGGGTTCGAGTAACAGAATGCGGATATCCTCGTCTTTCCCCGCCGCATCGCGCACCTCGTCTAGGACCCTCACGTCCTCGTGATCATCGGGTGGGATGGCGCCGGCCAAGACGAGGCGGCAGTCATAATGAGTCTTGATGAGACGGTACGCGTCGATCACGCCGACCGGATCCTTGAATCGATTGAACCTGGAGACCTGCAACAAAATCGGCTTGTCGCGAGGGACGTTAAGCTTGCCAAGGATGAGATCCATTTCCTCCGGCGACAAGTCTCGATTCTTGTCGCTCAGCGGATCGATCGACGGGTAAATCAAAAACTGCGGCACCGGAAGCGGCTGCGCAAACTGGGGTAAGGAAAAGACCGCCGCATCATACTTGGCGACGTAGGGACGGAGAAAGTTCCAGACCTTTCGGTGCGGCCGGGACAGATCGAGATAACAACGCCAGATCCAACGGGAATCGGTCGGAGCTTGGTCGATGAGAGCCAGAGGGTGAGGGTCGTGGGCCACCACCCCGTCCGCGCTCATATCCAGCGTCTTGGCGTTCTCCCGAATACAGTCGAGGTAGGCGTTGATCAAGCTGTCGGTCACGGTGACGTCGTCGCCCTGAAGACCGTCATGGAACACGCGCACGGCATGGTAAAACGCCTCGGATCCTTCCATTACCGACCATTCGATCTGCAGGCCCAGTTCGCGCAGTATCGGCGTCAGCGTGTGAAGAATCTCGGCGGTTCCTCCGCCCATTCGACTGGAGCTGATATGGAGGATCCGTTTGCCCTTGACCTGCTTGCTCAACTGGTACAGCAGGTCCACCCGTCCTGGCGGGGCAATCTTGCGATAGGCGCTTAAATCAGTGGGCATGATCTACGGAGCACTCCCGCTTTGTCCTCGCCCGTTCGCGACCGTTGGGGTTGGCGCCTCGTCCGCCTGCGCAAGCCAGGCGTCAAGAACGGCCAGGGTTCGCGCGCGGATGCCTTCCAGCGTAAGCCCCAATGGCTGGATCGCGGCGATCTTGTCCGCCAATTTCGGGAGCGACAACCCTTGATCCGACTCAATCCAAATAATGAAATCTCCACTACGCCGGCCTTTCCGGATTTTGGCTTCGCAAATGTGATTGAACAGCGCGCTTCGATCCACGGTGGAGAGGCGGTCTCGAAATTCCTTCAAGCTGCCCGCGCTGAGTTCGAGATCGACTTCAATGATATGGGAACGAATGAATTCAAACGGTTCCCCGTGAATCAGCCGAGGGACGTTCCAGAGTGATTTGAGATGGTCCTCGATCGTCGAGACGATCTGAGCGCGCAATGATTCCAAGTCCCTGAACTCAAAGGGGTCGATGAGGCCCAGCCGTTCGCACAGCACTCGATCGCGAACCGACACGGCCGCCCAGGTGGCAAAATCGTTGGGAAACAAGGTGGGGGCGTATTCGTGTCGAAGAAAATAGCTGTGCGTATGATAATAAATCGAATCGAGGGGAGCCTCCTCGATGATCGTCATGAGTTGCTGGATGTCCGCGGCTTTCCTGCCCAGCATCTCCCGAAGTTCGAGGCACCCGACAAAACGAAATGGCGTGGCCGCCTTTCGATCACTCATGAGGGGGAATACCTCGCAGCACTTTGGCCTCTTCTTTCAGGGCATCTTTGGTTGCGCCTAACGCCGCGCTGAGCCGGGACGCAGTCTGTCTGATGGTTTGCCGGGCATCCTTTCCCAGGACCCCTAAGGCTTCACGAGCCTCCGCGGCGACGTCGGAAAATTCTTCTTGGGCGATTTTTGCGCTCTTCCTCAAGCGTTTTCGTATGCGGGTGCCCGATTCCGGCGCAATGAGCAGCGCAGCGCCAGCGCCAAGTAGCGTGCCGGTGAAAAAAGCCAGCGCGAGCGTGGCGACTGAAAATCCTCCGCACGATCGATGATCTCGTTCCATCAAGACGCTCCTCCTTTATTCGCGGGATTCGGCCTTGTCCTCGGACATTTTTCTGGCGCACGCCAATACGGCAGCCCCGCTGCCGATGGCCGCGCCTGCGAGAAACGCGAGAGTCAGGGCGAGATGACGTTTATTCGTCATCAGCCTGGCCCAGACCGATCGTCCGCTATGATCGCGGACATGCGCCTCGCCTCCCAACCATGCCGACCGGTACTCATCACGACTACTAGCCTTCATGCCATGCTCTCCAACAATGCCACCGGACAGTCGCGGAAGACCTGGGCCAGGTGCAAGGCCGGCCTGCCATTGACATCGGTCGGCGACAAGACGTCGCCGGTCAAGATATGACGATACCGAGCCACAAAAGGCTCGGTGGCCACCCACGTGTCCTTCCAGACCTCCGACCCTACGGGTGGAAAACCGCGATCCGGTGTCAAGCCGTAGGTCAGGCGAGGCACGAGGGTCAGGACCGACCGGTCGTCGTGAACCCGCGCAAATCCGCAGATGCGATCCCCCTGTGTCCCGCCCGTCTCAAGCGGCACATAGCGGCCGTGGCGAAAGAGAGCGGCGTGCGCGCGGCGATAGTGGAGGATCGTCGACGTCAGATACAGCTTGATCCGGCCGTCCTTCCACGAGCCCAGAAGTTCTCTGACCAGAGCCCCTCGATCGGCTCCTGCCTGTTCGCACGCGTGGCGAAGGTCGGCCAACATCCGCCGTCGGAGGTCATAATCCACGGGCCGTCGGTTGTCGGGATCGACGAGACTGAGGTCCCACAGTTCTGTGCCTTGATAAAAGTCAGGCACGCCGGGCGCGGTGATCTTTATCGCGACCTGCGCGAGGGCGTTGGACATGCCCAGTTCGGCGACCTGTGTTTGGAACGACACAAAACTTTCCAGAAACGGATTGGGACGGGTCCGATCCAAGATGGCCTCGATGAATTTTTCCATGCCTTGATCGTACGCCGGATTGGGGTTGACCCAACTCGTATGCACCTTGGTCTCATGGATGGCCTTGGCCAAGTACCCCTGAATTCGATCGCAAAAAATCCGGTATTGGCGCTCCTCGAGCTGCTCGAGCGGCCAAGCGCCGACCAGGGTTTGATAGAGGAAGTATTCGTCATTTCGATCCGGAACCGGCAGGCCTTCCACATCGCATTTGTATTTTTTATTCAGCTTGCTCCAGCGTGTGAGATGGCTCTTCCACAAGGCCGGCATCTCGGAGAGGACATTGATGCGCGCCCGAACGTCTTCACTCCGTTTCGTGTCATGCGTGGACGTCGGCGAGAGGCCATGGGGCCAGCGCGCCTGCCGATGCTCCATCCATTCGTGAAACCCGCGCACCGGCAGGCCGAATTGCTCCGGATCGCCACCGACCTCATTCAACGAAACCAGGCGGTTGTAAATGTACAGCGCCGTATCCTCGATGCCTTTCGCCGTGACCGGGCTGGTCGTCTGTTGAAATTTCATCACGAACGCGAGCCGCTCTTGATAGTCGGGGCGCTCGCGATTGTCCTTGGTGGCAAGGAGAATATCCCGCACGAAATCAAACACCAGCGCATTGACGGCGGGATTTCTTCGCTTGGCCTTCATCACCGCCAGGCGGATGTAGGCGCGGTCCCGGTCCCCCACGGGCGCGCCGTTGGGGGTGATGTACGTGCGGTAGACAGGAAAGCAGGCAATGATCTCGCGGATCGCGTGGATCAGGTTATTAAGCGTGAAGTCGCGTGAACGGCGATCCCGCTCGGACAGGCGATTGAGCTGATGCCCCAGCACGTTGATCTCGCTCGCCATGGATGCGCCCATGATCAGCTTTTTCTTTTCATACGCCAAATCCTCGAAATGAGGGCGCTGGCGGATAAACTTCGCATAGATCTCATCGATAGCCGATTCGTTCGCCGGGTTGACAAAAATCCCATTGACCTTGTTGAGAAATTCATAGCCGGTCGTTCCGAAGACGGGCCAAGTGTCCGGGAGATCCTCACCTTGGCCGAGGATTTTTTCCACCACAAGATACAGGGCGTGATCGATCCCTGCAACCCCTGAGCCGAGTTCTCCGCGAGCCCACGTTTGCAATTGGTGGAGATAATGGCCGGGATCGTACAGGCCGTCGACATGGTCAATTCGCAGACCCGTCACGGAGCCTTCTTGCAGAAGCCGAAACACAAGGCGGTTCGCTTCTTGAAAGACGGCGGGGTTTTCCATGCGAATCGCCGCTAGTTCATTGATGTCGAAGAAACGGCGATAATTGATCTCTTCCGAGGCGACACGCCAGTTGGCCAACCGATACGCC
>JBOHOS010000232.1:0-2086 GCA_050731295.1 Nitrospiraceae bacterium
CGCTCCGCCTTCGCGATACGCCAAGGATTTGTCACGCAGGAGCGGAATCAACCAGCCGGTGGCCTATGTCTCTTGGGAGGATGCGGACGCGTACTGTCGCTGGAAGGGCAAGCGTCTACCCACTGAATCCGAGTGGGAGAAGGCCATGCGTGGAACGGATGGTCGACTCTGGCCATGGGGCAATGAGCAGGATTTTACGGCCGCAAACTGGAACTCTGTAAGGGACGGATTTGAAGCCACGGCGCCAGTGGGATCATTTCAGCGGGACCGCAGTCCGTTTCACGTCGCCGATGGCGCCGGCAATGTCATGGAATGGGTGGCTGATTGGTACGCAGAAGACGCGTATCGCGAATCAACTGATAGGAATCCGAAAGGGCCTGATCATGGGGTGTACAAGGTGCTTCGCGGAGGGGGTTATACCAGTACAGGGACGGATGTGAGGATTACCAGCCGTAGTCGAATGGTCCCTGATTTCCGAGATGAAACCATTGGTTTCCGTTGTGCTATTTCTGGGGGAGAGGGAGGTGTGGACTCGGTGTCATTCAGCGAGAAAAGTCATAGAAAATCAAAGTAGTAGAGGATGAGAAACACGGCCAAAATAATATTGACAACCATTCCGGCCAAAACTATAATATCGAACAATTTTGAATTTTTCCCCATGTTTGCCCTCTTTACAGAACGTGAAGCTTTTGAGTAACACACCACGTTGGATCTGTCAAGAATGAGGCCAGAGCGAAATAACCACGGAATGCCTTGATCAATAAGGAGATGAGATGGAAGCTGTAGCCCATGGCAATGACATGAAGGTCAAGATCGGCAAGATGATTTTCTATATCACCTGCGCGGTTGGTTTGTGGTTCTTTTACTGGTTTGCCGGAGTCCAGTGTCCTTGCTAGGGCAAGCATCGTTTTCTCAGGCCTAATTAACGGGGAGCGTAAGAACATGGGGAAGACAGTTTTGTACGTTGTTGTCTCGTTGGCAATTTCTCTCGCCTATTTCACTCTAGTCAATCATTACCTAATGGATATGCAGGGGCTGGACTATTGGTACCTGTTCAGGAAGTGAGGGCTGTAGCTTTGATTATCTTAGGATGGAAAGTGTTCTGACATTGGAACCATCAGCGACGGTTTAAGGAGGGAGTCATGGGTAGTTTAACCCGAAAAAAGACGCTGTCAATTCTAGCGTTAAGCGCAATGATCAGCATTCTTTTGCTGCCGATCGTTGTTTCGATCCCCGCGCTTGCCGGCGGCGGAGGTGGACCGACAGCCGGCGGTCCTCCTCCTGATGCGGTGAAAAAAGCGGACGCTGAGCCCGAGAAGAAAATAGAGAAGTCTCGGGATGTCTATTACAAGACCGAAGGGATTGTGTCTGGGGCGCCCGCGCCTAAGACCACGGACGGTCCTAAGGACTACCCGCGCTATAACTTTGAAAGTCGCGTGCTCCTTTGGTTTGCGAATCAGCAACACCTCTACTATGGCAGCTTTGTCCTGGCGGTCCCCATTTTCTGTATGGTGATCGAGTTTATGGGCGTAGTGACGAAGGATAAAGCGATGGCGAAGAAGTACGATCAGCTCGCCTATGACTTTATTAAGATCAGTCTGACCGCGTATTCCTTAACAGCCATTCTGGGCGGTATCCTGATCTTTACGTTCTTGACGCTCTATCCGGCCTTCTTTGGGTATCTGTCGAGCATCTTCCGCCCGGTCATGCATATCTATGCATTGACGTTCGTAGCCGAAAGCGGCACCCTCTACATCTACTATTACGGGTGGGACAAGATGAAAGAGGGGCTGTTGAAATGGCTCCACTTGAGCATGTCGGTCATTTTGAACGTGATTGGGACTTGCCTCATGATGCTCGCCAACTCGTGGATTGGGTTCATGATGTCTCCGGCCGGTGTGGACGAGCAGGGGCGCTATCTCGGCAACATCTGGCATGTGATTCACACCGCTCTGTGGAATCCTCTGAACGTGCACCGAATCCTCGGAAATATGGCCTTCGGCGGAGGCGTGGTGGCGGCCTACGCGGCATACCGGTTCCTGTCCGCTAAAAACGACGAGGAGCGAGCCCATTATGACTGGATGGG
>JBOHOS010000233.1:0-3129 GCA_050731295.1 Nitrospiraceae bacterium
GGCCGTTGGCAGTCATTCTCGCTGATGGAACAGCTTGCCAACATCGGAAGTGAAGTCGCGCGGGCCGGGCGTCGGCAAGGCACTGATCCGGAGGCAGCCGAGCGCGCGTGCGAGCGCGCCCTCGAGCTCCTTGATCTGACGATTCACGATGAGCGATGGAGAGGACGCCGAAAAGAACTGGCCAGGGTTCGGGAGTGTCTGTGCGACGCGAGGCAAGGCGGAACAGACTACGCGATGACGTTCGATGGCCTGGACCGATACTTCATGCCCTTCGCGATCGCGGCAAGAGCAGCTCGAGAATCTCAGATGAAGCCCTGATCCGATGGGTTGATGAATTGATCCGCTGATTTCGCGGTGGACTAAGACCGATCGCGATGTCCGAGGGAGATATGGCAGACGATTTAAATCCATCCATCCATTGTTAGGCCTTAGAGAGAACCAACGATGGCGTCACGCATTCTCATTGTTGATGATGATCCAGCGATGCTGCAGGCGATCTCCGGCATGGTTAAAATACGTATATAACACGTCGATGTGGAGACGTGCGAATCGGCGACGGCTGCCCTGAACCGGATCACCGCCGTTGACTACGACGCCATCGTCAGCGACATCAAAATGCCGGGCATGAATGACTTGGCATTGATGGAACGTGTGCAGACACTGCGTCCGACCACGCCGACGCTCCTGGTTATCGGCCATGGCGATCACGACTTCGGAATTCGGGCCTTAAAATCCGGCGCCTATGCCTTTATACAAAAACCGATTGATCGGGATTACTTTACGGCGTGGTTGAAGCGAGCCATCCAGTTGCGTCAGCTCAGCCGAGTCGTCGAGGAACAAAACCAGACGCTGGAGCGATCCGTTCAAGACCGGACTGCCGAGTTGGCACGGTTGGCACGGAAGAACGGTGAGTTGAAAGCCGCCCTGGCGCAACAGCGCGAAAGCGAAGAACGGATACACCGCGCTGAAGCCGCCCGACTGGACACCGGCCAACCGTTCATGCGTGCCGAGCCATTCCAATCGACCTCTCTGGATGTCCCAGTCCCAGAGTCCACAGTTCGCCCCGTCTGTCGCGTCCCGAAACTGTTGTTCCCTGCGGAAAGATTCAGGCTTTCACCGAGGTGCTGCATCCCGATGATCGGGCGCGGGTAGGGAAGAAACTCGAATCAGTGATGGCTGCCCGTGAGGAAACCTACACCGACGAGTATCGGGTTGTTCATCCTGACGGCACGGTCCGATGGATGGTGGAAACCGGACAATTTTTTATGACAGCGTTGGTACGCCGCTGCGCATGACGGGCGCGGTCCAGGACATCACCGAGCGCAAGCGGGCGGGACACGTGCTGGTCGAGCAGAAGAATCTGCTGGAGTTCTCATCGTCGCGGGACGGCCGCTTGAAGAGTGCCTCTCCTTCCTGTGCGCCTCGGTGGCGCGACTCAATCCGCGCACGCGCGCCTGCGTCCTGCTGGCCGACGCCGGGCGGGTACCTTTCCCCGCTCCATCACGCCGGACCTGCCGCCGTCCTTCGGCCAGGGGCTCAAAGACGCGCCCATCAATGAGCGATGCATCGGCACGTGCGGGGAAGCGGTGTATCACGGCCAGGCCGTTACCTGCGCGGACATCGCCCATGACAAACGCTGGTCGCAGCCGTGGCGGGATTTGTGCGTGAGCTACGGCGTGCGGGCGTGTCATTCGACGCCCCGTGTGCGGTACGGAGAATGTGCCGTTCGGTTCGCTCATGCTCTGCTTCGAGGAAGCGCGCACGCCCAGCGAATGGGAATTGCGCCTGGCCGATTTCAGTTGGAGCAGGTCTTCATTAACCTGCTCACGAAAGCCCGAGATGCAATGGAACACGAGACCCGAAAAGCGATTGCGCTCCACAGCGCGATCAGAGGCGAATGGGTGAAGATCACGGTACGGGACACTGGCGCCGGCATCCCGGCCGAGCTTCAGCCATGGATCTTCGAGCCTTTTTTTACCACCAAAGATGTCGGACGGGGGACCGGACTGGGATTATCGATCAGCTACAGAATCATCGAAGAGCACGGCGGGCGCATCTCGGTGGAGAGTCGTCCGGGAGAGGGTTCGACCTTCATCGTTGAGCTTCCGATCATATGTGAGGGTTAGAAGGACCGGACCATAGGCCGCCGCGCCCTCGACCACTTCAATAAAGCCGTCACCATCAGGATCACAGCAGGCTAAAGGTAGGAATGGTCGAATTTCCCCACCATTTCCGCCAAACCGTGGTTTCCACGTCATTTTGACGCGGGACGAGGGGTCAACATTCTTCTACGGGTGAGAGGAGAAATCGGATGCCTTTGGCACCGCTTCGGATGTCGACGGGTCTCGGCGCGGATGAGATGAATCCAACGGCTTGTGTCGGAGGATTCGTTCAAGAATCCGTGAGTGAAGATCTTTTCTTTGGGGGGGGCAGCTGCGCCGGTTGGGAAGGCAGGTGCTCGGTGGCAGGCCCATTCGCATCCTTCCGAGCATGAAGCGCAGCGAGGAGATGCCACGTGAGTGAAGTCAACATGGCATGGTCTTGGTGACCCAAAGATTCCCCCGCTCGTAGACGAGCCATGATCTGCCGCCCCGCGGCTATCAAGTCAATAATCTCCTCTCTCATGACGACTCCGTTCTTTGCGTATCAGGATTCTCTGTGATGAGCCTTACCTCGCGGGACAAGCCAATGAGCCGATGGCCTGAGCGAGTGAGTCCAGCAGTGCACCACACTCCTCTTTTTACGAATGCACGACTCCATTGGATGCCTGTGCAGGTATTCAACGTCGATGCATGAACCTGATCCGAAATCGAAGGGAAGGTAAGCCGTGCTAGACTGATACGGACGTAGGATCAATAATTACTATTATTTACTTATTCAAAGGCCCTGCCGACTGTCCATGAGTTTTGCTCTATACTGCGCCCTTCTCTTTTGTCGGGTATCCGACAAAATTGTCAGGTCGTCGGGCTCTCAAATTTTTGAACACTGTGAAAATTCAACGCAATTTCCAGGCACTGAAGTTGCTGAACCCCATCGGTAGTGTCAACGGAGGTCAACATGAGCGCCACGATGCGACAACCCGACCATGCTCTTCTCATCGACGAACGGCTATTGAACACCTTGCGGACT
>JBOHOS010000234.1:0-2032 GCA_050731295.1 Nitrospiraceae bacterium
GCACAGGACTGTCACCGACGATCTCTTCGAAGTTGTATTCGGTTCTGATCTCATCTTCGAGATAAAGTTTTTCCTCGGCGAGTTTGTCTTTCAATTCCGCGATTTGACGATAGGCCAGCGCATTTTCCACTGCAATGGCGACCTGTTGTGCCACCTGGCTCAGCAGATCTATATCGTCCTGAGCAAATGCGTCCTCCCTGCGTCTGCCCACATTCAAGGCCCCCAGCGCGCGGTTGTGGGAGAGAAGCGGGACACAGCAGAGGGATTTCACCCCCTCATCGACCAGGCGTTCGCAGACTTTCGAGTCCAGGGCCAAGTTCTTGAGGTCCTGTTCTCGAAACACCGCGGGCTTCTTGGTCGTAATGGCAATACCTGCCGGAGCCTTACACTGCGGATCCATTCGTCCTTCTTCGATGAAGCTTGTGTTCTTGGTAAAGTCGAGCACATGGACTCGATACTGACGCGTCTCGAAATCACACAGCACCAAGCTTGAGCCGTCATGCTGGATGACCTTGCGCAAGCAGGCACTGACGGCGGTGAACACGTCATCCAAGCCTAAATTGGAGACGACGGCATTGTTGACTTCCAGCAAAAGCTGCTGGCGATCCCGTTCACGCGCCAGTTGCCGTTGAGCGGATTGGGCGCTCTCGTCGTGCAACACGTTGTCCACGGCGACCGCGACCTGCTTCGCCACCTGTTGCATGAAGTCGAGCTCTGCTTCTTGATAGACTCTCCTCTGCAGGCTCCCGAATCCCATCGCGCCCAGACGGCGCTGCGCCGTCGTGAGAGGGACCACACAGAAGGACTGGACGCCATTCTCGCGCAGCATTGACATCAGCTTCGGGAAGCGGTGCTCTTGCGTGACATCGTCAACCGTCAAAGGTTGCTGAGTTCTCCACACAAATCCGCCTGGAGATTCATCAACGGGCAGTTCCAGACCCGGGCTGATCGTGCTGGGTTGCGAGGTCACCAAGAACCACAGGCGCATGACCTGTCGCTCGGGCTCATGCAAGACCACGTTGATGTAATCGAACGGGACGATGTGAGGGAGTCGCTGGGCGAGATCATGAAATAGCTCGCCCAGGTCGCGGTGTGACACAATGGATTCGGATACCTCCAGGAGGAGCCGCAACCGATCGCGATCCCGGCTCAGTTCCTCGTGATGGAGCGCGTTATCCACAGCAACCGCGACTTGTTTGCCGATCTGCTGAAGGAATTCTACGTCCGCCTCACCGTAGACATCCTTCTTCAAGCTTGCAAATCCCATGGCTCCCAGCCGTCGTAGCGCCGTGGTCAGGGGCACGATGCAGAAGGAGTTGATGCCGTCCTCTTGCATGCGCTGGGTGACCTTCGGCCAGCGAAGCTCTTCGGCGATATCCAGTACGAGGATCGGCTGTTGCGTTTGCCAAACCAATCCGGTCGGAGTCTCTTCAACCGGCTCTTCATGGCCGCCCACGATGTCGGCTGGAATATTCGCCTGAATGTTGTGTAACTGCATCATGTTGCGCACAGGGTCGTGTAAGGACAGAGCCACAAAGTTG
The DNA here is from genome assembly GCA_050731295.1 of Nitrospiraceae bacterium. Classification (GTDB taxonomy): domain Bacteria; phylum Nitrospirota; class Nitrospiria; order Nitrospirales; family Nitrospiraceae; genus JBOHOS01. The sequence goes on from JBOHOS010000234.1 coordinate 1,542, forward strand.
ACATCGACCACACGTGGAAGCCGGTGCGCGAGATCATGCAGTAACGCCCCCAAGTCCAGATGCCTCGCGATGGACTCCGATACCTCCAGGAGTGCTTGGTACTGCTCAACCAGCATGTCGGCGCGGGGAGTCAGTTGACTTTTCACGGTATTGAACTCCAATCCAGCGGCTCAAGTTTCCGACTGTAGTCGACTAGCATACGACAGGAGCCAGTCAAAAATCATCAAGACGATTTCCTTTAGAAAACCAGGGCCTTACCTGTGGACGAAGAAATGGGAATAAGCTTTCTCTCTCATGAAGTGTATCGACCGTTCTGAGGAAGTTAACTCCGAAGCGGCGTGTTCTAACAAGTCCCATAGCTGGTAATTATTTGATTTGCGGGACCATAGAATTGAGCATGCCGTCAAAAGCCCTGTGATTAGATGTCCAAGTAAAGTCAAAAAGACAGTTTAAAAGCAAGCTTCAGGCGCTGTTAGGTCGCGTGTGGCGGC
>JBOHOS010000235.1:0-2645 GCA_050731295.1 Nitrospiraceae bacterium
CACGTGGCCGCGACCGCAAGGACAACGGAGAAAATCAGCGGTCAAAATGTCCAAAGCCCAACGGTACAAATAGGAAGTCAAGCGCATGACGAGCAGGGATGAAGAGTTTGTTGACGGCGTTTTTGCCTTGGCATTTTTTACGTTTGCCTTGCGCGCACGACGGGTGGTGATGTGACTCTTGAACTTGTCCTGGCCGGCTCGATCCTCATCGCGCTGACCTTTTATGCCTTGATGGGCGGCGCGGACTATGGGGCCGGGGTCTGGAGCTTGCTGGCGCGCGGGCGGCTCGCCCATGAACAGCGAGAACTGATCGCCGCGGCGATCGGACCGATCTGGGAAGCCAATCACGTCTGGTTGATTCTGGTGGTCACTATCTTGTTTACGGCCTTTCCAGCGGCGTTCGCGTTGATCACGACCACGCTGCACATTCCGCTGACGCTCCTGCTCATGGGCGTCGTGCTCCGAGGCTCGGCGTTTGCGTTCCGCACCAATGACGTGGCGTCGCGGTCGGAACTGTCCGAATGGGCCCAGATCTTCTGGGAGCGCGTCTTCGCGCTGTCGAGCCTCATCACGCCGGTGTTGCTCGGCGTGACGATCGGAGCCATAGCCTCGGGCCGGCTCGGGTCGGCAAGGGGCGGCTTTGTCGACGTGTTTGTGAAGCCCTGGCTCGCCCCGTTCCCCTTGATGGTCGGGCTTCTGGCGCTGGCGTTGTTTGCATTGCTGGCGGCAGTCTATTTGATTCTTGAAACGACGCGGCAAGAGCTGAGAGAAGAGTTCCGCCGTCATGCCCTCTGGGCTGCCGTCGGCTCAGCGGTATTGGCGGTGATCGTTTTGGCCTTGGCGCACACGGGCGCGCCTGAAGTCGGCCAAGAGTTGTCGCAAAGTCTCTGGGGCCGGGTCGTGCTGGCCTCGGCGGGGCTTTTCGGCCTCTGCGCATTGCTCTTTCTGTGGATCCGGCGGTTCCGCCTGGCGCGGGTCTGCGCGGTCGGGGAAGTCGCGCTCGTGCTCTGGGGTTGGGCGCTGGGGCAATATCCCTACCTCGTCGAGCCGACGCTGACGATCTATAACGCGGCCGCGCCGGCGCAGACGCTCAGGCTCTTGTTGGTCGCGCTCCTGCTGGGCGCAATCGCTCTCTTTCCCTCTTTGTATTATTTGTATCGAATCTTCAAGGGCAGGGCTCTGTTCGGCCAAGCACGGGGGAAAAGCTAATATGAGGTCAATCACACTCAGCCTATGCGCGATCGCTGTCTCGGCCATACTCGTCAGCGGGTGTGTCGATGAGCCGGGGACACCACACGTGACCCTGATGAGGCCGTCGATGACGGATGCGGATCTCCTTACGTATCTGGCGGCGGCCGATACCGGCGAGATCGAAGAAGGGCGATTGGCTCGACAACGGGCGGCGACGGAAGACGTGCAGGCATATGGCGAACGAATGATCCAGGAGCATCGTTCTCTCCTCGACCAGGCCAAGGGTGTGGCGGGCTTGAACTTGGCCGCGGACGCCGGCCCGAAAGGCGCGCGTCTCTTGTCGGAGCACGTCTCGATGATGGAGACCTTCAAGAACAAGACAGGGCTGGCGTTCGACACCGCGTATCTCGAGCACACCATCATGGTCCACCAGATGATCATCCGCACCATGGATCGGGCCGCCCAGGAAAGACGGCAGGCGGCGGTGCAGCGGGTTCTGGACGACGCGCGCCCGGTGCTTCAGAGGCACCTCGAGACGGCCAGAGCGCTCCAGCGGACCATCGTGACCGGCCATTAATTGCGAGTCCTTATGGTTGCCCGGGACCCCGCAGTAAAGATGTAAGCCAAACGCCGACAGGCGCGCCGTTTCAAAAGAGACAGGTATCTCTCACGACAGCCGATACCGGCGCGCGTTCTCATATCGTATACATAAAACCGTAAGCACATTCGAATAGAGGCGCGACGACGCGCCTGACAGACGGAAGGAGGAGACAACGATGAGGCATTATAAGATGGCAGCCTTCGCTGCAATGGCGGGCTTGGTAGCGCTGGGGTCCGGTTGCGCCGACGATTCGAGTTCGCGTCGCACGACCGTGACGCACTCGCCGCCAACGGTCACCTCGGACGGCAGAATCGTGAACGATTCACGAACCGCGATGCGGGATCCCGGAATACGCGATCCTGGGATGCGACGGACCCTGACGGACGCGAATATCCTCGCCATCCTGGAGGCGACCAGCTTCCATACGATTGAGGAAAGCAAGCTGGCTCAGCAACGCGCGACCAATCCCGATGTGAGGCTGTTGGCGAGTCGGCTGACCCAAGATCATCAAGCGCTTCAGGAGCAAAGCAGCAACGTGGCCAGCCGCTTGAATGTCACGCCGGCGCTGCCGGCGGGCGAGCGGGCTCTCTCCATCAAAAATCAAGACTCCATGGACGCGCTGAAACAAAAATCCGGCGACGCGTTTGACGAAGCGTACCTGGAGCACCGGATTCAGATGCATGAGAAGGTGCTCGACCGATTGGATGAAGCCTCCATGAATGTCCAGAGCGCCGACGTGAGGACCTTGCTGGCGCAGGCGCGTGCCGGTATTCAAGCGAATCTGAAAACGGCGCGAGAACTTCAGAGGGATGTCACGGGCGGTATGCCCAGTACGCGGGGGCGACTGCCATAG
>JBOHOS010000236.1:0-6849 GCA_050731295.1 Nitrospiraceae bacterium
CCATTGACATCATGCAGAGAAAAGTACGGAATGAGGAATACGAATTCACTGTTCCCCATTTTTTCGAAGAAATGGCCGACGACGAGCTCCAATTTGTGGATATCGAGAACGCTATTCTCGAAGGTAGGATCAGGCGCCGGTTCACTGGTGATCCCCGCGGCAGTCGCTATGAAGTCGTGGGGCCGACCAGAGATGACCGCCAGGTGGCCGTGATCTGCCGGATCAAGGAGACCGGGAAGTTACTTTTCATCACGACATACTTGGTTAAGTCAGTCTAGAGGGGTATGGCAATGTACGACTACGGCAAGTGCCATGTTTGTGGTGGCAAGATGGAGGCGAAACAGATCCGGCAGGATTTTTGGATCAAAGGCAAACTCATTGTTGTAGAGAAGGTGCCGGCCTGTGTTTGCGCTCAATGCGGCGAAAAGATCGTCAGAGCCGAGGTAGGTCGGAAGCTCGCCCAGGTTCTCTTAGAGAGGAAAGCGTTTAAGAAGTCGCGAACGTTGTCTGTACCCGTCATACGATTCGGAGAAGAAGTCGCTTGAAGCGGGAGCAGCAAACCGACTGAGTAAAGGTGATGGATGAAGTTCGGTGCGTTTGAAATCTATCCTGTGACCGATGGCCGCTTTCGGCTGGATGGCGGCGCGATGTTCGGGGTCGTGCCGAAAGTGCTGTGGGAAAGATGCTGTCCGGCCGATGAACGGAATCGTATCGCGTTGGGATTGAATTGTTTGTTGATTCGGGCGTATGGGAAACACTGGCTCATCGACACCGGACTCGGCCACAAAGAGCACGGCAAGTTCCACGACATGTTTGCCGTGGACCAAACCCCGCCGTTGCATGACTCGCTGAAGGAATTGGGGGTGACACATGACGACATCGATATGGTCATCAATACCCATCTCCATTTCGATCACGCCGGCGGCAACACCATCCGCGATGAAGCCGACCGTCTGCTGCCTGCCTTTCCGAAAGCCAGATACGCCGTCCAGCGCGGAGAGTATGAGGATGCGGCGGCCGCCAACGAACGCACCAAAGCCAGCTACCGGCCGGAGAATTTCATGCCGATCGCCCATGCCAGGGCATGGGACTTTCTGGACGGGGACACCGAGCTGGCTCCAGGCATCTCAACCATGGTCACTCACGGGCACACGCGCTGGCATCAAGGCGTGAAGATCGAATCGGAGGGAAAGACGGCATTCTATCTGGGCGATCTCATTCCGACCGTCTCGCATCTGCCGCTGCCTTATATTATGGGCTACGATCTGTATCCCTTGCAGACGCTCGAAGCCAAGCGCTCGGTCCTCGATCAGGCCTTCGACGAGAAGTGGCTGCTGATCTTCGAGCACGATCCGCGGGTACGGATGGGCTATGTCCGGAAAGATGTCGAAGAGAGATACTTCCTGGAAGAGGTCAAGCCATGACGGTTGCGACAAAACCAATTCGGGTCTTGATCGGCAAAGTCGGGCTGGATGGCCATGATCGCGGGGTCAAACTGATCGCCCGTTCGCTGCGCGATGCCGGCATGGAAGTCATCTATACCGGCCTCCACCAGACGCCGGAGCAGGTCGTCAATACGGCGATTCAAGAGGACGTACACGCGATCGGCCTGAGTGTGCTGTCCGGCGCGCACAATACGTTGTTCCTCCGCGTGCTGGAGCTGCTCAAGGAACAGGGCGCGGATGATATTGTGGTGTTCGGCGGCGGGATCATTCCCGACGAGGACATTTACACGTTGCAGGCGGCCGGAGTCAAGGCGCTCTTCCGCCCCGGGACTTCCATGGAAGAGGTCGTGACATTTGTCAACGGGCTCCGGCCGTCGTAAGGACTTCGCCATGCGTGCCTTGAAAAGCGCTCTCGACACGGCCTCCGCTGAATTCACAGCCAATCGCGCTCATTCCCACGGCTTGGTCGCAGATCTCAAGAAGCAGATCGCGCAGTCGCAAGCCGGCGGGCCGACCGATGCCGTCGCGCTGCACAAACAACGCGGCAAGCTGTTGGCGCGCGAGCGGATCAAGGCGCTTCTCGATGCACGCTCCCCGTGGCTTGAACTCAGTCCTCTCGCCGCCTTCGACCTGTATGACAACCAGGCGCCGTCCGCCGGCCTCATCACCGGCGTCGGATACGTCTCGGGGCGGCCCTGCGTGATCGCGGCGAACGACGCCACGGTGAAAGGGGGCACCTATTTCCCCATGACGATCAAGAAGCACCTGCGAGCGCAGGAGGTTGCGCTCGAAAACCGTCTCCCGGCGATCTATCTTGTGGACTCAGGCGGCGTGTTCCTTCCCGCACAGGCCGAAGTGTTCGCGGACAAGGAACACTTCGGGCGCATCTTCTTTAATCAAGCGCGGATGTCGGCGCTGGGGATTCCGCAAATCGCGGCCGTGATGGGGATGTGCACGGCAGGCGGCGCGTACGTGCCGGCTATGTGCGATGAGAACGTCATCGTCAAAGGAACCGGGACGATCTATCTGGCCGGCCCCCCGCTGGTCAAGGCGGCCACCGGCGAAGAGGTCACACCGGAGGAACTCGGAGGCGCCGACCTGCACACGCGATTATCCGGCGTGAGCGATCACCTGGCCAACGATGACCGGGACGCGCTGGACATTTGCCGATCCATTATTGCTACATTGGCGCACAAGGCTGTCGCACGTCGCCGAGTGGCCGTCGAAGAGCCGCTCTATCCCGCCGAGGACCTCTATGGCCTCATCCCAAGCAATCCTCGCCACCTGTTCGAGGTGCGGGAGGTGATCGCGCGCGTGGTGGATGGCAGCCGTTTCCACGAGTTCAAGGCGCGGTATGGCCCAACGCTGGTCTGCGGCTTTGCGCGCTGGATGGGACATCAGGTGGGCATTTTGGCGAATAACGGCGTGCTCTTCTCGGAAGCCGCCCTCAAGGGCGCCCATTTCGTGCAACTCTGCAATCAGCGGCGCGTGCCGTTGGTGTTTCTGCAGAACGTCACAGGTTTCATGGTCGGGAAGCAGTATGAGGAGCGGGGCATCATCAAGGACGGGGCCAAGATGGTCCAAGCCGTCGCGACCGCCGAGGTGCCCAAATTCACGGTGATCATCGGAGCCTCGCATGGCGCCGGCAATTACGCCATGTGCGGGCGCGCGTACGGCCCGCGATTCCTGTTCGTGTGGCCCAATGCGCGGACCTCGGTCATGGGGGCGCAACAGGCCGCGCACGTCCTCGTCGCCGTCAAGCAGCAGCAGGTGACGCGAGATAAGAACACGCTGCCCGAAGGCGAACAACGCCGGATCGCCGATGCCATCGTGAAGCAGTACGAACAGGAAGGCAGCCCCTATTTCAGCACGGCACGGCTCTGGGACGACGGGATCTTGGACCCTGTCGATACGCGCCGCGTGATCGGCCTGTGCTTGGATGTGGCCATGCTGACGCCGACCCGCGAGACACGCGCCCCGGTCTTTCGGATGTAAGGAACTCGATGAGACCATTCACCTCCCTGCTGGTTGAGTCCGCAGACGGCATGGCTCGCATCACGCTGAACCGGCCGGAACGACGGAACGCGTTTGACGACCGCATGGCCACCGAGCTGTGTGACGCGTTCGAGGAATTGGGGCAGGACCCATCTATCCGCGTGCTCGTCCTGGCCGCCGCCGGCCCGGCCTTTTGCGCCGGCGCGGATCTCCGCTGGATAAACCCGGAATCGCCGGTCACGGAAACGCAGGCTCGGGAAGACGCGCATCGACTGGTTCGGATGTATCGAGCCATCGACGAATATCCATCCCCCGTCATCGGTCGCATTCATGGTCCCGCTTTTGGCGGCGGAGTCGGTCTGATGGCGGTCTGTGACATGGTTGTGGCGGCTGAAGATGCGACCTTTGCCCTCAGCGAAGTTCGACTCGGATTGATCCCGGCCGTCATTGCGCCGCTTTTACTCCGAAAAGCAGGCGAATCCTTCCTGCGTCGCTATTGCCTCAGCGGCGAACCGTTTTCCGCCTCGGAAGCCAAGCACTTCAATTTGGTCCACGACATCGCCGGTCAGGACGGTCTCGACAAGAGAGTGCGTGAACTGTGTGACATGATCCTACGCGTGGCGCCGCAGGCGGCGCGGCAGACCAAGGCTCTGCTTCGCCATCTTCTGTCGCAGCCCGAGGGCCATCGCAGCATCATGTGCGTGGACGCCAATGCACAGGCACGACTGTCCGAAGAAGCCAGGGAAGGACTCCACGCGTTCTCGGAGAAACGTCCTGCCGTCTGGACTCACGACGCCCCGTCGCGGTATGCGGAGCCGCCGAATGCGACAGATCAATGAACAGATTCGGACGCATTCCCTCAGGATCACTGAAGTCGCCCCACGGGACGGACTCCAGAATGAGCCACAGATCCTCTCAAGCGAGTACAAGGTTGCCTTTATTAACGCGTTGTCACGAACCGGCGTCGCAGAGATTGAAGTCGGCTCCTTCGTGGCGCCGAAGGCGGTTCCCCAACTCGCCGACACCGAGGACGTCTTCCGCAAGATCGAGCGAGTCTCCGGCGTCACCTACTCGGCCTTGGCGCCCAACGAACAAGGGCTTGAACGGGCGCGCACCGTGGCCGCGCAAAAGATCGCGGTCTTCACCGCGGCATCCGAGACCTTTACCCAGCGTAATATCCATGCTGGCATTCAGCAGTCGATTGAGCGATTCAGACCGGTGATTGCAGGAGCCAAACGAGATGGAATGGCGGTACGTGGATACATTTCCACCGCCGTCTTCTGTCCTTATGAAGGCCGCATCGAGCCGGCGCGAGTGGTGGAGATCATGCAACAACTGCTCGATCTTGGCGTGGACGAGGTGTCCCTCGGCGACACGATCGGCAAAGCCTCACCCACTGATGTGCGGAGGCTATTGGACGCAGCACTGCCGCATATCGAGCGCGCCCGCCTGTCGTTACATTTTCATGATACCTACGGCATGGCGATCGCCAATGTCCTCACCGCCTGGTCGGAATATGGCATCGAGGCGTTCGATGGTTCAGCTGGCGGCCTGGGCGGCTGCCCGTATGCGCCGGGCGCTTCAGGCAACGTCGCAACCGAAGATCTGGTCTACGCCCTGAAAGCGTCAGGGGCGTGTGTGCCCGTCGATGAAATGAAAGTGACTCGCGCCGCGCAAGCGATCGGTGCGCATCTGGGCCGTTCCCTTAACTCACGCCTGTCACACCTACACCACGGAAAGACATGATGACGGAATCCGCACCGGTTGTGGCGTCGATCGATGCCGACGCCCTCGTCCAGCGAGTCAAGGCCGGGGACATCCGAGCCATTGCTCGAACGATCACCCTGCTGGAAAACCACGCCCCCCCTGGAAGAGAAGCGCTCCAGCAGCTTGCCGCTCTCACCACGCATGCCGTCGTGATCGGCATCACCGGCTACCCGGGCGCCGGCAAGAGCACGTTGATCGATCGACTTGCCGCGGCGTGTCGGCGGCAGGGGCACACGGTAGGCATCCTCGCCGTCGATCCGAGCAGCCGGCGCACCGGCGGAGCGATCTTGGGGGATCGTATCCGCATGCAGGACCACGCTCTGGACCCCAAGGTCTATGTCCGCAGCATGGCGACGCGCGGACAGCATGGCGGCTTGGCGCCCGCGACGAAAGGTGCGGTGCGGGTGCTGGAGGCGGCCGGCTATGGCGTCATTTTCGTCGAAACGATCGGAGTGGGACAAGACGAGGTCGAGATTCGATCTGTGGCGCAGACGGTCGTAGCGGTTGTGGCGCCCGGACTGGGGGATGAGATTCAGGCCATGAAAGCGGGATTGCTGGAGGTTGCCGACATCATTGTCGTCAACAAGGGAGATCGTGACGGCGCCGATCTGACTCTCCTGGACTTACAGGAATGGCATCCGCACGTCATCCGCGCGGTCGCGATAAAGGATGACGGGATTCCGGAACTCCTCGCGGCGATCGCCGCGAGGCAAAGGCGTTGACGATGGCGTATGAATTCTTAACCGTCACCGTTTCTCAGCGGATCGCCACCATCACGCTGAACCACCCGCCGGCGAACGTGCTCAGCCTCTCCGTGCTCAACGAGCTCGATCGGGCTTTCGGGGAACTGGAGACCGCCTCCGATGTCCGGGTCGTCGTGATCACGGGCTCCGGACGATTCTTCTGTGCGGGCGCCGATATCAAAGAATTGGCGCTGCTGAATGCGGCGTACAACGGGTCCGAATTCGCGGGCCGCGGGCAGGCCCTGCTGAACCGGATTGAGCGTCTCGATAAGCCGGTGATCGCCGCCCTCAACGGCGCCTGCGTCGGGGGCGGTCTCGAACTTGCGTTGGCCTGCCATATGCGCATTGCGGCGGCGGGGATCAACCTCGGCCTTCCGGAGGTCAAGCTCGGGCTGATTCCGGGTTTCGGCGGAACCCAGCGGCTTCCTCGCATCATCGGCCCGTCAAAGGCTGCCGAGTTGATCCTGACGGGCGACACCATCACCTCCGAACAGGCGCTGGACCTGGGCCTGCTCAATCGCGTGGCGCCGGTTCATGATGTCCTGCCGGTGGCGGTGACCATGGCCTCCTCCGTCGCCGCGAAAGGCCGTCTTGCGATACAGGCGGCGCTGAGATCGATCCGGACCGCGCTCGACAGTTCCATGGCGGAAGGTCTCGCGCGAGAGGCCGAGCTATTCGGGGATCTGTGCGAGACATCGGATAAGAAAGAAGGGATTCAAGCCTTTTTGGACAAACGACCATCGACGGTCGCGGAGGGTGCGCCCTCAATACTACCCTCCGGGGAGTGACCATGTCCCGTTCCTCCTCCGGCAGTTCCACCATTGCGGATCACCTCGCCGCGTACGCGCGATCGCTGTCATATCACACGCTGCCCGCCGAAGTCGTGCACGAAGTCAAGC